>JASKKX010000002.1 GCA_030153935.1 Verrucomicrobiota bacterium
CCGCCTGCCGCAGACCGGCCTCGAGTTGCTCTGCAGTGACCTCGCTGGAAATGAAAAGGCGCTCGCCGCCCTGCTCAACGGGGCCCCTCTGAAAGTTTTCGCCCATAACGTCGAAACCGTCGAACGGCTCACTCCCAACGTCCGTGACCGCAAAGCCTCCTTCAGCCGCAGCCTGCGCATACTGGAAAGAGCCAAAGAGCTGCGCCCGGATATCATGACCAAATCGAGCCTCATGGCCGGACTCGGCGAAACCGAAGAGGACGTTCTCGCCACGCTGAACGCTTTGCGTAAAGCGGGTGTCGAACTGCTTACCATCGGACAGTACCTTGCGCCGACCCGTACACACTACCCCGTCCTCTCTTTCCCGAGACCCGATCAGTTCGCACAGTGGGAACAGCTTGCGCTCGGCCTCGGCTTCCGCGCCGCCGCCTGCGGTCCGCTGGTCCGCTCATCGTTCCAGGCCGGCGATTTGTATCGCGCCGCCATAAAAAACGGAACAGACTCGTTTGTTTCCAAACTAAAGGAATAAGGAGAATACAATATGAAAACAGCAGATGCTATTCGCGCACGCCGCGCCGTCAAACATTTTGATGCCAGCCACCGCATGACCGAAAAGGAAAGAACCGAACTCCTGTCACTGGCCGTTCTGTCTCCCACTGCCTTCAATATTCAGAATTGGCGGTTTGTTGTGGTAACCGATACGGAGCTGCGCAAACAAATTCGAGCCGTGGCCTGGGATCAGGCGCAGGTGACAGATGCCTCGCTGTTCATTGTTCTGTGCGCCGACCTCAGATCCTGGGAAAAACAGCCCGTCCGCTACTGGGTGAACGCCCCGAAAGAAGTTCAGGAACTCATGGTTCCCGCTATCGACGCGTACTATCGGGATAAAGATCAGGTTCAGCGGGATGAAGCCATGCGCTCCTGCGGCATCGCTGCTCAGACATTAATGCTGGCAGCGAAATCAATGGGCTATGACTCCTGTCCGATGGACGGTTTCGATTACGAAAAAGTCGGCGAACTGATTCATCTTCCCGAGGATCATGTGGTTGCCCTGTTTGTTGCCATCGGCAAAGGCACCCAAGAGGCGTGGCCGCTCCCCGGCCAGCTCGGCCTCGATGAAGTGGTCATCCAGAACCGCTTTGCCTGACCGGACTCCGGGGATTGAATCCGTTGCGGAGGGTCTGAACTGAAAAAAACACTTCGGTGTGAATCCGTTCGGCAGGCACACCGCGGGCGCGGAGAAGATCAAACGCTTCATCGGTCATGGCGTCGTAGCCGCAAAGAAAAAAATCTGCGTCGTCCGGTAGAGTCACCGTTTCGAGCAGGCCGGTCAACCGTCCCTGATGAGTTTCCCCCTCGGCGGGTTCGCGCGACACCGCCAGTTGCAATGTCGTGTGCTGACGCAGCAGTGACAGTTCCACGGCATCCCGGTGATAACGCACACCGTATAGACAAAGCACCGCACTCTGTGCATCCCGGGAGGAACGCAGGACACTCAGAAACGGCGCAATGCCGACTCCTGTGGCAACAAATACAGATGCCGGCCCTTTTCCGCCCGGACGGAAATCACCGAACGGCAGGCTCACCCGCACAACATCACCGGGGCGTCTTGTCGCCAACCAGGTGCTGACCGACCCCTTGCGCGCCCGGCGGATCAGAAACCGCAGCACCGGCTCCTCCGGCCCCGAGGCCAGACTGTAGGGCCGCGAATCGCCGGTGGATGTAAACAGCACGGCACACTGGCCCGGCGTAAAAACATACTCCCCACGCTCCAGCGACAGCTCATAAATTTCCGGCGTGAAAAACCGGACGTTTCTGACCGCAAGCTCAAACATGAGCGAAAAAGTCTGACTAACACTCCGGGAAGTCAAGCCCAAGAAAATTTTTACATACAGAAATAACGGGCAATGAGGCCGAGTATTTCTTTATTCCGTTTTGGTTTTCCTTTGTTCCCATCCGTTAAAGATAAAAAATTCTCCAGCAATAGCCGTTACTTTTCTGACCGGCTGCGGTAAACTGCTTCGCATTATGAGAATCAATCCTTTTAAAGCCTGGCGGCCGACTGCTGAGAAGGCCGGGGAAATCGCATCCGTACCCTACGATGTTGTCGACGTCAAACAGGCCCGCGAGCTGGCCGAGGACAACCCGCTCTCTTTCCTGCATGTGGTCCGCTCTGAAATTGATCTGCCCGACGATACCCATCCGTATGATGACGCGGTCTACACGAAGGCAGTTGAAAATTTCAACGCCCTTAAACAGAGCGGCGCACTGATCCGCGACGAAAAACCCGGCATTTACCTCTACAGCCAGCAGATGGGCGAACACGTCCAGTACGGCATTGTCGCCTGCTGCCACATTGAGGACTATGAAAAAGGGCTCATTAAAATTCACGAAAAAACCCGCAAAGCTAAAGAACAGGACCGCACCCGCCATGTCGATGAGCTCAACGCCAATACCGGCCCGGTTTTCCTGACCTACCGCGACAGCGAACTCATCACCGGTCTCATGCAGCAGATCGCCGCCACCGAACCGATTTATCAGCTGACCGCACAGGACGGCATCATTCACACCGTTTGGCGGGTTGAAGAAACCGGCCAGTTCGCCGCCGCCTTCGCAACCATCCCGGCCTTCTACGTCGCCGACGGGCATCATCGCTCTGCCAGCGCCGTTGCCGTCGGCCGGGCGCGCCGCGAAGCCAACCCGGACCACACCGGCGACGAACCCTACAACTGGTTTCTCAGCGTCATTTTCCCTGCCAGACAGCTTAAAATTCTGCCCTACAACCGCGTCGTTCTCGATCTGAACGGCATGAGTCGGAATGAGTTTTTCCAGGCATTGGAAAAATCTTTCACAGTAAAAGAAACCGAAAAGAAAGTTCCGGATGCGACTGGATCAGTCTGCATGTATATCGATCGCAAATGGTTTGAACTCACACCTCAAGAAGCCGTCTCCAACGATCCAGTCGACTCGCTCGACGTCAGCATCCTGCAGGATCGCGTCCTCGCGCCGCTGCTCGGCATCGACGACCCGCGCGAAAGCAACCGCATCGACTTTGTCGGCGGTATCCATGGAACCGATGAACTCGAACGCCGAGTCAATGCCGGCGAAGCCGTCGTCGCCTTTTCGCTCTATCCGACCACGCTGGACCAGCTCATGGCCGTCGCTGATGCCGGTCGGCTCATGCCGCCCAAAAGCACCTGGTTCGAACCGAAACTCCGCTCCGGCCTGCTCGTCAATACACTCGATTAAACTCTGTATCCGGATAATGGCTTTTTATTTCAATCATTCATTAAGTATCGATTGACTTCTATCGGTGTAGATTGTTATACTTTTCGTTAACGGAGATATTCAATGAGTGAACTGGAACGAAAAACCGCCGGAGTACCGACCCTGAAACGCCTGCCGCTCTATTTGCGGCTGTTGCGGCAAATGAAAGAAGCCGGAGAGGAATACGCTTCCGGCGCGGTCGTCGCCCGCGAACTGGGACTCGATCCGATTGTCGTCCGCAAAGACCTCGCCATCACCGGAGCCGTCGGCCGCCCGCGCCTTGGATTTCACATGGACGAAATTATTACGGCCATCGAAAACTTTCTAGGCTGGTCGAACACCTCCGATGCCTTCCTTGCCGGGGTCGGCAACCTTGGCACCGCCCTGCTCGGCTACCAGGGTTTCGAACAGCACGGCATGTGCATTGTCGCTGCCTTCGACGCCAATCCGGAAATCATCGGACAAAAAATCCACGGAAAAACCATTCTCAACATTAACAAACTGCCGACACTCGCCAAGCGGATGCACGTTCAGATCGGCATCATCACCGCCACCGCCTCCGTCGCACAGGGCATTGCCGACACCATGATCGCCGGCGGAATCCGCGGCATCTGGAATTTCACTCCGGCCAAACTCAACGTGCCGAAACACGTCATCCTCCAGCGCGAAGATCTTGCCTCCAGCCTGGCTGTTCTCTCGCATCGGCTCCTGATCGGCCATGTCCCGAGCTGAAAAAACCGGCAGGACACTGAAACCGGTTGAATGATCCCGTTCATTCACTGTATTTCAGGAATTCATATTCAGCGTGAAGACTGTTCCACTCAGGAATGTTCCAGCAGCTGCGCAAGTTTTCGTCCGGCGACAACCGGATTGCAGAGTACGCCCGGACCGCTCATGCACCCGCCTTCACAGCACATGACTTCAATGAAGTTGCCGTCGCCGTCGCGGGTTGCCGCCGCTTTCAGCCGCATCAGCGATTTGCTGTCGAGCCCGTTGAAGCAAACCGGTTTCAGGTCGGCCTGTTCTTCCGCCAACTGAGCGCGGATGGCACCGGTGACCCCGCCGCTGACAGCGAAACCGCGTCCGCCGGCCTGTGCCGGATGTTCGAACGGCTTCGACTCGCATTCCTGCACGTCGATTCCGGCAGCAATCAGTATGGCCCCAAGCTCCTCAAAGGTCAGTACATAGTCTATATTCGGATTGTTCAGTGCTTCTGTCCGCTTGGCGATACACGGGCCGATGAATACGGTAACCGCTTCGAAATCGGCCTCTTTGATCATGCGCCCGCTGATGGCCATCGGAGAAGGAGTATGCGAAATGAACTTTTCGAGTTCCGGCAGATGCTTGTTCACAGCTTCAACATAGGCCGGGCAGCAGGAAGTGGTCATAAAGGGCGCTCCGGCTTTAATGCGCTCTTTCCATTCTGCCGCCTCGCGCCGAACGGTTTCGTCGGCGCCGACAGCAACTTCCGCGATCCGGGTAAATCCAAGCTGCTCAAGAGCGGCGGCAATCCGGCCGAGATCGCCGGGAAACTGGCCGACGATCGATGGGGCCAGCAGGGCGATACCTTTCTTTCCGCTCTTCAGCATTTTCAGCACATCAATCATCTGCGACCGGTCCTGAATGGCAGCAAACGGACAGGCGCGGGCGCACTGCCCGCAGGCAATACACTTTTTATGATCAATGACTTCCCGTCCGTCTTCGTCTTTGAAGACCGCTTTGACCGGACAGATTTCTTCGCAGGGAACCGGTGTGCGCACGACAGCATTATACGGACAGGCTTGCATACAGAGTCCGCAATTCACACATTTATCCGGGTTGATCACTGCGCGTCCGTTGATCATCTCAATGGCATCTTTCGGGCAGTTGGTCTGACAGGCGCGACCCAGGCAGCCGCGGCAGGCGTTGGTGACCAGATACTGGCTTTTCAGACAGGCGCTGCAGGCGATGTCAATGACGGTCAAGGCAACGCTTTCGACCGCCTCGCGTTTCAATGCCCGGTTGAAATAATTCCGCAGCGGAGTCAGTTCATCGGTTTCATCTTCGACACCGAATCCGAGTGCCGCCATGGTGCGGTATTTGAGCACTTCGCGATCCTTGTAGACACAGCAGCGGGACGCCGCCCCGCCCTTCGGGCGTATTTTTATCGGAATATGGTCGATCGCATCCTCCGGATTGTCGCTCATGAAGGCTTCAGCCACATGAACAAGCACTTCTTTGCGAATACGGTTTGCCTGATTATCATACCGCATCACAACGGTCTCCTTTGCTGCCGATCAGTATCCGGTCACAGGCTTCAATCAGGCTTTCAGCCGATACATTACTGAGCAGCATCCGATTCACGCGGGCAAACGGCGGACGGCCGTTCCGCGGATCGCCGCATACTCCGAGGCAGTGTGACCCGCAGATGTTCACATGCGGACGCAACCGGGCCGGAAGCTCTTCGGCCAGATTCAGAAGGTGCCCCGCGCCCATAACGAAGCAGGTGGTTCCTGTGCAGATTTCAACATCAATCAGTTCATCCATGTCTATGTCTCCGTTCTAGATATAACGAATATTCACTTCTTTCAGATAGTTCTCTTCAAGTACCTGTTTAATCCGTTTGAGCAGGTTGCGTCGGATTTCCAAATCGACCGGCAGGCTCGGATCCTGATGGGCATCGTTGATGCGCGTCCCGACGACGAATTCAATCACATCGCTTTCCCGCAGCAACTCGACGAGCTGTGTCGCCGCATTGCTTTCCATCGGCAAATTTCCGCTTTCAAGGATGCGCTGCACCTCGGTGAGGGTGAGAATGCCTTCCGTTACCAAATCGACTCCCTCCATAAGCGATACGGGGGGAAAAGGCGACTGCCCGCGCAGCAGCGGTGTGCGCAGCGGACGGCTCAGCTCGCGGGCGATAATTTCGGCGCTGGTTCCGCCGCAAATGATTTTTCGTCCGTCAAAGGTTTCGACCAGCCGGGCGAATTCCTGATCGCGCGCGGCGGCGTAGGGCGGCCCGGAAAGCACCAGGGTGCGGCGCGGCTTGCGCATATACACCGCCGCGCAGGTGGTATCGTCGCCCGCTCTGCGGCCCGGTTCTTTATTCAGCGCCTCGCAAACGATGCGCCGCACCAGATCGCGCGCGGAAATATCGGGTTTTCCGGCCAGCAGATGCTGAACAAAGCCAACGACCCCGCTGCGCCGCCAACCCAGTTTATAAAACGACGTGCCCATGCCGGCCTCGGTGACCCCGTCCGAAAAAAAGATGAGCCGGTCTTCGGGCCGCGGTTCGTAGACGGTCAACCGCAATGTACGGTAGTCCTGATGCCGGCTGCCGAGTTCCTCACACGGCAGATCGATGACTTTTCCGTTACGAATACAAATAAACCGGGGATTCCCCTGTTCAATAACCCGTATAGTGCGGTTGTCGCGGCAGTCCACCACCGTGTAGGTGGCGTAGCCGATTTTGCGGACGGCGCAGATCGGCAACACATCCATCATAATTTCCGCCGACCGGATCATGTCCAGTTCACTTTGCGCAAATTTCAAGGCCATTTTGGCGGTCATCGACGCCAGGATACAGGCTTTCATTCCGCTGCCCAACCCGTCCGACAGCACAGAAATCACCCGCCCGCTCTCGCGGTCGCGATGCGATAGAAACGCATCGCCGCAGGCATTTTCGGTCGCTTTGCGGACCTGATAAAATTCGACTTCTTTAAACAGGCCGGCTTTCACGGTTCGACGCCCTCCTCTCCGGCGTAATCATCGGCAATCGAGCGCAGCAGGATTTCGGTATCGGCCATATGTTCGCCGAGCTTGAAGGCGACTTCCTGCACCGTTGCCAGATTTTTGTTGATCACTTCGCGGGCCCGGCTGGCAATATGCTCGCGGCGGAGTTCGCTGGATGTGACATCGAAGAAAATCCCGCCGACGGTCTCGCCCTGCTCAATAACAAAGATATGAATGTTGAGGATGCGGTTGCCCACACGCATCATATCGCAGTCATATTCCTCGCCGGTTTCCAGCACGCGCCGGAAAATTTCGGGAAAAGGAATGCTTCTGTCGAGCCGCGCTCCCTCCATTCCGGGTTTTGCCTGATACGTCAGAAGCAGTTCTTCGCCGAAGAGCCGCGCAAAGTTTTCATTGCACTCCACAATCCGCAGCGCGGCATCGGCAATCACGACACCTGACGGCATGCACCGCAGCAGCGCGTTGGCTTTTTTCTGCGCCCGTTTTCGAAGATTGGAAAGGCACATGGCCGGTTCCGCACATCCGGCCACGACAGCCAGCGCGAATGCGCAGCAGGTTTCGTAGCCGCACCCGCCGCAGTTGAGTTCATCGGCGGCGCTGTGTTTTCCGATGCTCGCAAGTGCTTCGGTCAGGCGGCGCGGGTCGATCGGCTCCGGTTCCGGGGCCGGGCGGTGAATCGTCATTCTCAGGTTCAGACCTGCCGGACCTGACGGCACATCGGGAAAAACGGTCCGGCGGCGGATTTCCAGCTCACCGTTCAATGCCATCTCTTTGCTTACACAAGGCCCTCCCAGACAGCCGCCGTCACAGGCCAGCAGTTCGAGAAACACCGGCTCCGCCGGAGGCATGGTTTTGAATCCATTCAGTGCGTGGCGGATATTCCGAAGTCCCGCCACACTCAGCAGCCGCGCCGGATTGTCTTTCAGACTCAAGCGAAGTGTCTCGTTCATGCCTCCGGCCATGGGATAAAGAGCGCCCTCTTTAGCCGCGTACGGCACAAACGCTTCATCCGGAAAAACGTCTGCACCGCCCGGCAGGAGACCGGCTTCGCTGAGCCAGCGTTGAAGATCCTCAAACGTCAGGGCCACGTCAATCAGCTCTTCGTGTTCGTCGGCTTCACATTTTTTTGCGATGCAGGGTCCGATGAAAACCACGCCGGTTTTTTCTCCGAAGGTTTCACGCAGGAACTTGCCGTGCGCGAGCATCGGCGACAGCGTCGGCGTGAGCGCATCTGCCATTTCCGGGATATATTTACAGATATAATCCACGGCAACCGGACAGGCGGTCGAGAGATTCAGTTTCCGTCCGGCGGTTCTCAGCCGGTCGGCAACCGCATGATTGACCAGCTCGGCACCCAGCGCGGTTTCGCTGACGCCGGCAAAGCCGAGTTTTTTCAGTGCATGGATCAAGGCCGCAGCCGGGACGCCGGGAAAGGCGGCGGCGTACGACGGGGCCAGCGAAACGAAAACGTTATCCAAACGATCCAGCAGATATTTCACGCGGCCCAAATCGTCGCGGATATGCTTGGCATGAGCCGGACAGACCTCGACGCAGCGGCCGCAGGCAATGCAGGCTCCCGCAATGACCGCCGCCCGGCCCTTTTCCACCTTGATGGCTTTTACCGGGCACTGACGCAGGCACTTGTAGCAGTCCTGACATTCTGTCTCGACCGTATAAACAGGAAAGGTCTTGTTCATTTTCCACCCTCCTTTGCCGGGCAGAATTCCCGGAGAATATCCAGCAGGGTTTCCCGATCCACCTTATGGAAACGCCGACCGTTCACAAGCAGGTTCGGCCCTTCAGCACAGCAGCCTTCGCAGCGGGTTCCTGTCAGTTCGACGTCGGCTTGCAGCCGGTTTTTATCAAGCCAGTTCTCGATCACTTCCAGATTAGCCCCGTTGCCGCGGGCGAAACAGGAGCTGCCCATGCACACCGTAATCGTCACTGTGTTCCGCTTTTCAGTTTTCATCTGAACCTCCTGTTTCTCTGTTTTCCGCCCATCCCGAAAAAAAGTTTAAAATTATGGTTGCATACGATATGTAATTATCGATATATGTCAATCGTTTTAAATTAATCGATTTTTACAGATCGATAAAGCGAGCCACCAAGAAGGAGACGTTATGACCAAAGCAGATACTGAAAAACTGGATACAATAATCCAGACCATGAAAACGGCGCAGGAACTCTATGCGCAGTTTTCACAGGAGCAGGTCGACCGGATTTTCCGCAGCGCGGCGATTGCCGCCAACGCCGCCCGCATCCGGCTGGCCAAAGAAGCCGTTGCCGAGACCGGCATGGGCATCGTTGAAGACAAGGTAATCAAAAATCACTTTGCTTCGGAATATATCTACAACAAATACAAAGACTGTAAAACCTGCGGCGTGGTGGAAGCCGATCCCACGTTCGGAATCCGCCGGATCGCCGAACCGATCGGTATCATTGCCGGGGTTGTGCCGACCACGAATCCGACATCCACCGCGATTTTCAAATCGCTGATTGCACTTAAAACCCGCAATGCGATTATCTTTTCCCCTCACCCGCGGGCAAAAAAATGCACCGCAGCGGCAGCCAGGCTGATCGAAAGGGCGGCGGTTGAAGCCGGTGCGCCGGAAGGTTTGATCGCCTGTATCGAAGAACCGACGGTTGAACTGTCGAACGCACTGATGCGTCACCCGGAAATCAGCCTGATTCTGGCGACCGGCGGACCGGGGATGGTGAAAGCGGCCTATAGCAGCGGCAAGCCGGCCATCGGCGTCGGCGCGGGCAATACGCCGGCGATCATCGACGAAACCGCCTGCATAAAAACCGCAATCAACAGCATTCTGATCAGCAAGACGTTCGACCACGGCGTGATCTGCGCCTCGGAGCAAAGCGTGGTTGTGGTCGAAAGCGTTTATGAAGAGGTGAAAGCCGAATTCAAAATGCGCAGCGCCTATCTGTTGAATGCCAAAGAAAAGAAAGCGGTCGGCGAAACCATCATTAAAGACGGACGTCTCAACGCGGAGATCGTCGGACAGCCGGCGGCGAAAATCGCGACGCTGGCCGGAATTGAAGTTCCCGCCGACACCAAAGTGCTGATCGGTGAAGCCAAAGAGATCGGAGAACAGGAACCTTTTGCCCACGAGAAGCTTTCGCCGGTGCTGGCACTCTATAAGGCAAAGGATTTTCAGGATGCCGTCGGGAAAGCGGTCGCGCTGGTGAAATTCGGCGGGATCGGCCATACCTCGGTGCTCTACACCGACCCGCTCAATCAGGATCGCGTTCTCACCTTCGGGGAGCAGATGAAAACCGGACGTATACTGGTCAACATGCCCAGCTCACAGGGGGCCATCGGCGACCTTTACAACTTCAAGCTCGAACCGTCGTTGACACTGGGCTGCGGCAGCTGGGGCGGAAACTCAATCAGCGAAAACGTGGGAGTGAAACATCTGATGAACATCAAGACCGTCGCGGAACGCCGTGAAAACATGCTGTGGTACAAAGTGCCGCCGAAGCTCTACTTCAAGTACGGCTGCCTGCCGGTTGCCCTCAGAGATCTGGAAGACCGCCGGCGCGCGTTTGTCGTTACTGACAAACCGCTCTACGACCTCGGCATGGCCGAGCGCGTGACGAATGTGCTCGAAAAGATGGGAATCGACTGCGAAGTTTTCTACGATGTCAAACCCGATCCGGATCTGAGCACGATCAAAAAAGGCCTGAAAGTCATGAACAGCTTCAAGCCGGACGTGATCATCGCTCTCGGTGGTGGATCGCCGATGGACGCCGCCAAGATTATGTGGCTGATGTACGAAAGCCCGGAAACGAAATTCGAAGACCTTGCCATGCGGTTTATGGACATCGAAAAGCGGATCTGCGTCTTTCCGACCCTTGGGAAAAAAGCGCAGATGGTCGCCATCCCGACCACCAGCGGAACCGGCTCGGAAGTCACGCCGTTTGCCGTCGTCACCGACGACAAAACCGGTGCCAAATATCCGATTGCCGACTACGCGCTGACGCCGAGCATGGCGATTGTCGATCCGGAGCTGGTCATGGGGATGCCCAAAGGGCTGACTGCCTTCTCGGGAATCGACGCCCTCACCCATGCCATCGAAGCGATGGTCAGCGTTCTCAGCACCGAGTTCACCAATGCCCAGGCACTGGAAGCGATTCGGCTGCTGTTTAAATACCTGCCGACCGCTTATGAACACGGGGACGACCGGAAAGCGCGCGAAAAAGTGCATTACGCGGCCTGCCTGGCCGGCATGGCCTTTGCCAACGCCTTCCTCGGCATCTGCCACAGCATGGCGCACAAACTCGGCGCAGCGCATCACCTGCCGCACGGACTGGCCAATGCCCTGCTGATCAACGAAACGATCCGTTTCAACGCAACGGACAATCCGCTGAAACAGGCCGCCTTCTCGCAGTACACCTGGCCGACCGCCAAAGAGCGTTATGCCCGCATCGCGGACTATCTCGGACTCGGCGGAAAAACCAACGACGAAAAAGTTGAACGGCTCATCAAAGCAATCAACGGGCTGAAAGCCGAACTGGCCATCCCGGCGACCATCAAAGATGCCGGCGTGCCGGAGAAGGCGTTTTATGACGGACTCGATGAACTGGCGGAAAACGCCTTCGACGACCAGTGCACCGGCGCCAATCCGCGCTACCCGCTGATCCGCGAAATCAAGGAGCTCTACATCGCGGCCTACGAAGGATAGTCCATCGGCAACTTCCCGGTTTCCAGGGATTGGAAGAAATTTTTCCAATTCCTGGACGCCACTTTTTTCAACGCGCGAGAGTCAAATGAAGTGCCGGTTCCGCAGGCGATGACAATTCCCAGCCGCGGGCGATGCGGTAGCCGGGCAGCCAGATAATCTCACCGCCGCACTCCACCACCGGCCAGCCGGCACGACGCCTCTTCGGGATCTTCAGATCCGTGAAAATATCCTGCAGCTTCTTTGAACCGTCCAAGCCGTACGGACTCATCCGGTCACCGGGTCGTGATGCGCGCACCGACACCGCCCGACCCGCAACCTTCGTCCGCGACACCGACGCCTCCCATGGCCCGCGCAGAATCCCGACGCCCTCTTCGATGCAGATGGGAAATGCAGACGCGACGTCCCTGTCGCGTTCCGTCCGCGGAAAATGCGACGGGGACGTCGCATCTACGCTTAAGAGTCCATATTCATTCACCAGACGCAGGCCTTCGAGATCGAGAAACTGCGTTCCATTCTTCTTCTCAGCAAACTCGATAACTCGTTCAACCGTTTCAAAACCCGGACTCACGCCCTGCCCGATCAGTCCGTCGCGGATCTCGCGGCGGCGGGCGGCGAGTTCCGGACGATCTGCCTCATCGCGCAGAATCGTCATCGTGCGCAGCAGATTTTCGGCGGCGCGGTCGTTGAGTTTTCCAAACAGGGGAAGAAGCTGCCGGCGGACAAAGTTGCGCGGGATGGTTTCGTCAGTGTTAGTCGCGTCCTCGCGCCATTCGATCCCTTCCTTTTCCAGCCAGCGGGAAATTTCTATCCGGCGGATTCCAAGCATTGGACGGATCAAGTGCATTGCGCCCAGTTTTTGAAAATACCGCATGCCCCCGACTCCGGACGGTCCGGTTCCGCGGGCGGCGCGCAGGAAGAAGGTTTCGAGCTGGTCGTCGGCATGGTGCGCGAGCGCAATGAGAAGGGTTGCGGTTTTAGGTCTGAGGTTCGGGGCGAGCGATCTGAAAAATTCATGCCGGGCTTCGCGGGCGGCCATTTCGAGCGAAAGGCCTTTTTCTTTGGCGAGCGCGGGGACGTCGACTTTCTGTGTGACACATTCAATGCCGAGTGTTGTGCAGAGCTCTTTGACGAACCGTTCGTCGGCGTCAGCCGCCGCACCGCGGAGGGAATGATTGAGGTGCGCAGCGGCAAGCGGATACCCCAGACGGTTCAGGCTGTGCAACAGCGCGACGGAGTCGGCCCCGCCGGAAACGCCGACTGCAACAGGCATCCCTTCGGGAATGAGGTTTTCCCGTTCAATCGCCGCTTGAACTTTTTCGATGAGTTCCACAGCCGTTAATTAACGCGAACGGGCACGAATTAACAAGGCCGAAGCAAGTTTCGCCGCATAAAACGCAGGGAAGCCTGCACAAGTCCAATTTTTCAGCCCAGTTTTTCGAGGCCGCCCATGCAGGGGCGCAGGACTTCGGGGATGGTGACGGTACCGTCGGCGTTCTGGTTGTTTTCAATCAGGGCGACGACAAGGCGCGGCAGGGCGACGCCGGACCCGTTGAGGGTGTGGGCGAGCTGCGGCTTGCCGTTTACATCACGGCAGCGGATACGGGCGCGGCGGGCCTGATAGTCGCCGAAATTACTGACCGACGAGACTTCAAGCCAGCGTTTGACACCGGGCGCCCAGAGTTCAATGTCGTAGCATTTGGCGGCGCTGAAACCGAGATCGGCCGTGCAGAGTTCGATGACACGGTAGTGCAGGCCGAGTTTCTGCAGGACTTTTTCGGCTTCTCCGACGAGGATTTCGTGCTGTTTTTCAGAATCCTCCGGTCTGACCAAGTTGACCATTTCGACTTTGTCGAACTGGTGCAGGCGGAGCAGGCCGCGGGTGTCGCGGCCGGCGGCACCGGCCTCGCGTCGAAAGCACGGAGTGTAGGCGGTCAGTTTGAGCGGCAGGTCGTCTTCGATGATTTCTTCGCGGTAGAGGTTGGTGAGCGGCACTTCGGCCGTCGGTACCGGATAGAGTTCGTCGCCGTGGATGTGATACATGTCTTCGGCAAATTTGGGGAGCTGGCCGGTGCCGGTCATGGAATCCGCATTGCAGACGAAGGGCGGTTCGACTTCCGTGTACCCGTGTTCGGTGGTATGCAGGTCGAGCATGTATTGAATGAGCGCGCGCTGGAGGCGGGCGCCCTGCCCGGTGTAGACGGGAAAGCCGGAGCCGGTGATTTTCGCGCCGCGTTCAAAGTCGACCAGTTTGAGCGCTTCGCAAATGTCCCAGTGCGGTTTGATTTCGAAGTCGAATGTTTTCGGTTCGCCCCAGGTGCGCAGCACCGGGTTGTCGGCTTCGTCTTTGCCGACCGGCACACTGGCGTGCGGCAGGTTGGGAATGAAGAGCAGGATATTCAGAATGGTTTCATCGAGCTCGCGGACCTGTTCGTCCAGCGCGGAGATGCGGCCGCCGATCTCACGAACCTCTTCTTTCGCGGCCTCGGCTTCATCCTTTTTGCCGTCTTTCATAAGGCCTCCGATTTTTTTGGAAGCCGTGTTGCGTTCCTGTTTGAGGGTCTCCACTTCGGTGATGGCGGCGCGTCGTTCGGCATCCAGTTTAAGGAGGCCATCGATATCGGCGTCCGTCCTGCGATTGACGAGCGCCTGTTTGACCGCATCGGAGTTTTCACGAATCAGTTTGATATCCAGCATGGCGGCTATCCTTTTTAAAATAATCGGTTTCTGTCGAGAACACGGCGTTATCCGGTTTGCAAAGGCCCCGTTTTTACCTTTCCGCCGCGCAGTTGCAAAGGAAAACTCCGCGTTATCCGTCCATCAGCAGGAGAATCAGGATTGTGACGCTGTTGAAGGCGGCGTGCATGGTGATCGGCACCAGCAGAGATCGCGTGCGGGCATACGCCAGACAAAAGACGACAGACAGCAGAAAAAGCGGCGGGAATGACGGCAGATGAAGATGCAGTCCGCCGAAAATGAGCGAGACCAGGATGATTCCTGACCAGAAGCCCAGCCGCTGCACCAGAAACGGAAACAGAATTCCCCGGAAGATAATCTCTTCAAAAACCGGCGCGACGATGATGGCAATAAAGAACAGAACCATGCGCATCGGCCAGGGTCCGGAAGCCGCCAGCACTGTCGTGATATCCTGCAGGGAAAAATCATATCCCAGCTTTTGCAGGAAAAGCTGAAAGACAGTGCTGTAAAACCAGAGCATGGGCAGCGCGGCCAGATAGAACAACAGACCCAGGCCGATCCGCCGGGGCGCTTTCCTCCGGGAAAGCCCGAAAAACGCCGAACCTTTGATTCCACTGAGCCGGAACAACAGAGCAATCAGGAACAGCACAGGGAAATGAAACGCAAGGCTCTGAAAGACTATGGTATGTCCTTCAAGCTGTCCGGCGGGAAACAGCAGCAGATAAAGCCAGGAGGCCAGCAGATAAAATCCGATGGTTATGCTGAAAACAGTCAGCAGCAGACGGGCAGGAATCGCCCGATCTTTCAGCGTATTTTTCAGTTCGTTCCAGTTGACCGGTCGTTTGATCCAGTGCAGAACCAGACCGACATCCACCGCGACCCCGATACAAAGGAGCAGCATAAAAAAAATCCCGGCGGCAATCATTCCCGGGGGAGGATTGCTGTATTCCCAGAACGGCCGGCTCTGCGGCATTATTTCAGCAAGATGGATCAAGATGTTCATGTTCCAGCAGACAATAGCTTCTTGCGTTTGGTTTTTAAATCAAATACCTTGATTGCCTTTTACTGTTGAGGAGGGCCGAAATGAAAACCGGTTTAATTGGATGGCGCGGGATGGTCGGTTCCGTTCTGATGGAACGCATGCAGGCCGAAAATGATTTTGATGCAATCGAACCCCTCTTTTTCTCGACCTCACAGGCAGGACAGACCGCCCCCGATGTCGGCAAAGGTGAGTCCGTTCTGCTCGACGCCTATGATCTGGAAGCTCTCGCCGGAACGGATGTGATTGTGACCTGTCAGGGCGGCAGCTATACCGACGAAATCCATGGTAAACTGCGGGCTTGCGGATGGAACGGCTACTGGATCGATGCCGCCTCTACTCTGCGGATGGCCGAACAGGCCACCATTATTCTCGATCCGGTGAACCGCTCGGTCATCGACAAGGCACTGGCGGACGGCAAAAAAGATTTCATCGGCGGCAACTGTACGGTGAGCCTCATGCTGATGGCCATCGGCGGACTTTTTAAAGCCGGGCTGGTTGAATGGATCTCTTCGATGACCTATCAGGCGGCCTCCGGAGCCGGTGCGCAGAATATGCGTGAACTGCTCGGCCAGATGGGCGCGCTCCACCAATCGGTCGCTGCCGAGCTGCAAAGTCCCTCTTCCGCGATTCTCGATATCGACCGGAAGGTAACCGCCTGTCTGCGCAGCGCAGCCCTTCCCACCCGGCACTTCGGCGCTCCGCTGGCGGGTTCACTCATTCCATGGATCGACAAAGCGGTCGCCGACGGCCAAACCAAAGAAGAATGGAAGGGGTTTGCGGAAACCAATAAGATTCTGCAAAACAACCCTGCCGTTCCGATCGACGGCCTCTGCGTTCGGATCGGCGCCATGCGCAGTCACAGCCAGGCGCTGACGATCAAGCTGACTGAAGATGTCTCTGTTGAAGAGATCACCGAAATCATTCGCAATGACAATCCGTGGGTGGACGTGGTGGACAACGACAAGGAAGATACGCTGGCGCGGCTGACGCCTGCCGCGATTTCCGGCACGCTGACCGTGCCGGTCGGCCGGATTCGCAAGATGAAGATGGGCCCGGAATATCTCACCGCTTTTACGGTCGGCGATCAGCTGCTCTGGGGCGCGGCCGAACCGCTGCGCCGGATGCTGCGCATTCTCCAGGAAAACTAAACACGGTATACAATCCGGTCGACTCGAAAAAAAATCCCTGCCGTCCGCGACCGGGATTTTTTTATTTCCGCTTATTCGGAAAGAAACTTCACCCCGTTCTGAAACAGTTTTATCCCCAGTCCCTGCGGAGGAAGTGTCCCGCTGAGTTTCTGCCTGTCCCAGCCGGGATGGTTTTCCGGAAACAGATACGCCTCGGGGTGCGGCATCAGGCCGAAAATACGACCGGTTGGGTCACACAATCCGGCGATAGCGTTCAGCGAGCCGTTCGGGTTGGCCGGGAATTCCTGTGAAGGCTCTCCGTTCTCGCCGGCATAACGGACCGCCGCGCACCCCAGTTCTTCGATCCGTCCGATAACCTTGGCATCCGTTGTAAAAAATTTACCCTCCCCATGGCGGATCGGCAGCGGCATATGATCCAGCCCGGCAGTAAAGATGCAGGGCGAAACCGTTTCAAACTTCAGATTCACCCAAAAATTCTGGAAATGTCCGCAGTCATTCTGCATCAGCGCCACTTTCGGCTCAAAATATTCATCATCGAACCCGGGCAGCAGGCCGATTTTTGTCATCGTCTGGAACCCGTTGCAGACTCCCAGGATGATTTTTTCATCATCAATGAACCTCTGCAGCTCGTCGCGCAAATGATGTTTAACACGCAAAGCGAAAACATGGCCGCTGCCCATGTGGTCTCCGTATGAAAACCCGCCGATAAACATCAGTCCCTGAAAGTCGCGCATTTGCTCCGGGCTGTCGAGAAGGTCATTGAGATGTACCTGCACCGGCTTCGCCCCGGCCAGTTCCCACGCCCATGCAGACTCCGCTTCGCAGTTTACCCCGTATCCTGTAATGATCAAAATCTTCGGTTTCATACTTTAAATACCGTTCGTCAAATCTATCTCCAAAGGTAGCAGTTCCGGCGCGGGAAAAAAGTGAATTATCAACCGGCAGATCCGGCATTGCTTTTTTGCATCGGATTGCTAGACTTATTACAAGGGAATTTAATTATGTCTGATCATAATCACTATACCAGCGACGAGCTTCTCACACAGTTGCTGGATAATATCTCAGACCACATCTACTTCAAAGACCGTCAGTCCCGCTTCATTCTGGTTAACAAAGCCTTTGCCGAAAAACTGGGTCTGCGACCTGAAGATATGAAGGGGAAAACCGACTTTGATATTTTCACAGCCGAGCATGCCCGACCGGCTTTTGAAGACGAGCAGCATATTATGGAAACCGGGGAACCGCTCGTCGGCCTGGAAGAAAAGGAAACCTGGGAAAAAGGACGGGTTTCATGGGCTTCCACCACCAAAATGCCGCTCCGTGACGCGAAGGGAGAGATCATCGGTATTTTTGGTATTTCGCGTGAAATTACAGAGCATAAACTCAATGAAATTAAACTGCACCAGTACGCCCGGCATCTTACTCAGGTTAATAAAAAGATGGAAGAAGAGCTGCGCATGGCCGCCAACCTACAGCATGCTTTCCTGCCGCAGTTCTATCCGGATTTCCTGACTCCGTCCGGAACAAAACGGGTTCAGTTTTTCCACCGTTATGTTGCCAACACACAGGTCAGCGGAGATCTCTGTGCGGTTAACAAACTGAATGATACCGATGCGGGCATGCTGGTCTGCGATGTCATGGGTCACGGAGTCCGGGCGGCACTGATTACCGCGATTGTGCACACCATGATTGGAGAGTTGACAAGGCGCGGTCTCCCGCCGGGAGAATTTCTGTCAGAAATGAACCGCCAGCTGCGACCGATGCTCCAATCCCAGGATACGTTTATCTTTGTCACCGCATCCTATCTGATCCTCAACACGGAAACCGGAACTCTTTGCGGAGCCTCTGCCGGGCACACCATCCCTTTCCACATTCACCGTGCCGATCAGCTGCAGGTCGCTCCGCTACATGTTGTGAGACACATCAACGGCCCTGCATTGGCAGTCATCGAAAACTTTGAATACAAAACGTTTAAGTTCCAGCTGCATCCCGGCGATGCGGTTATGATGTATACGGACGGACTCCTTGAGGAAGTGGATGAACACAACAGAGAGTTCGGAGTGGATCAAGCACAGAAGATTCTTCGTCAACAGCGCGACAACGATCCGAAAGAGCTGTGTGATGCGTTGATTGATGCCGTCAGTGCCTTCCATAACAACGGCCCGTTCACTGACGATGTCTGCCTGATGGCCTTTCGCTGGAACGGGCTGCCGGCTGAAAAACCGGCTTAGCGGCTTCTATTTGACGACAACAACCGGGCAGGAGACGTGATCCACAATCTGCTGCCGCTGACGGGTCAGCAGATCGCGGGTGGCGCGGTTCGACTGAAATCCGCCCAGGGCGATCAGATCCACCTGCCGTGCTTCCACCTCCCGGGGAACCACCTCTTCACTGTTGCCCGCGACAATCACGTCTTCAATCACAAGGTGTCTGCGCAGGGCCCGCTCGCGCACTTCGGCGATATTCCGTTCTGAACTGTTTTGAAGTTCCTTCTCAAATTCATCCATCTCCATATTGGAGAGAATTTTCACGTTGAGTAGCTGACGCAGCGTTTCGGTTTCCACCACGGCCATGGCCGTCAGCTTTGCCTGAACAGTACAGGCCAGTGCAATGGCGAAATCGGCGGCACGAAACGAGGTTTCGGTCCCGTCGACCAGAACCAGAATATGCTTCACAGGGGTTGTCTTATCCATGGCTTGCTCCTTCTTCCCGTTCGGTCTCGAGGCGTTGCCGGATCATCTTATGGATGACAAAGTCTTCGCGTTCGCGCTCTTCGAGGCTTGATGTGATGTAATGAATGGTTTCATGGAAATCCGGAATAAACATCTTGGAAAGTGCATTGCAGCGGCGCTGGGTTTTGCGCAGCTCACGTGACAGGCGCAGCACGGAGTTTTCCAGCTCGGCCAATTCGGCCAGCTGCGCCAGTACTTCAGTGAAACGCTTCATCGCTGTATCTGCATTTGCCGAGGTTCCGCCGATACCGAACCGGGCACCGGCCGGTTTCGTCTGTGCCGTCGCCTTGGGAATCCGTATCCCCGCCAGATTCTGATCTTCGATTTCGAGCGGTGCATCCGCCAGCACGGCAAGTGCGGCCCGGTCGAGGGCCTCCGAACCGACATCCAGTGTCGCCGCACGCAGCGCCGCATGGGCGGACGCCAGCGTGGCAGCCATCACCCGTTCGGCTTCGCGCGCGCGACCGAGCCGGCTCATCAGCTCGTAGATCAGGATCTGTCGTTTCTGATCGAGCAGTTCAAACCCTTCCTCGGCGAATTCAAGCTGGCGCTTCAATGACAGAAAATTCGATTTAGTCGGCGCTATATTCAGTTTGGCCATGATTTCCGTCCGTGTTTTATACTTCTTTTTCTTCTTCTTTCCGTTTGGGTTCGGCGACTCCGTCCGCGACAGGCCGGTAATGCGCTTCCAGCAGTGCTGCGCTGAGTCGCTGCAGCTCGCTGCGCGGCAGCAGAGAAAGTATTTCCCAGCCCAGATCAAGCGTGGTGTCAATGCTCCGGTTTTCGTACTCCCCCTGGTTGAGAAACCGTTGTTCAAAGGCTTCGCCGAATTTCATATAGAGCTTGTCGATTTCTCCCAGTTCCTCTTCCCCGACCACATCGGCCAGCCCGCGCACGCGTTTAACCCGCGCGTAACAGGCAAACAGCTGGCTCGCCAGCGCCGGATGGTCCTCACGGGTGTAGCCTTTCCCCACCCCGTCTTTCATCAGGCGGGAAAGACTCGGCAGTCCGGCGATCGGCGGATAGACCGAGCGCTGGAACAGGTCGCGATCCAATACGATCTGACCTTCCGTAATATAACCGGTCAGATCCGGAACCGGATGACTGATGTCGTCGGACGGCATCGTCAGGATCGCCATCTGCGTGATTGACCCGTTGGAATCCTCAATCCGGCCCGCCCGTTCATACAGGCTGGCGAGGTCGGAATAGAGATAGCCGGGATACCCCTTGCGGCCCGGAATCTCGCCACGGGCCGTACCGATTTCACGCAGGCTTTCACAATAGTTGGTCATGTCGGTCAACAGCACGAGAACATGCCGTCCGCAATCAAACGCCAGATGCTCAGCCATCGTCAATGCACAGCGCGGCGTGAACAGACGCTCCACACTGGGCGCATCCGCCAGCGACAGGAACATCACCACGCGTGCAAGTACACCCGATTCCTCGAAATTACGGATGAAATACTGTGCCACATCGTGCTTCACACCCATTGCGCCGAAGACAATTGAAAAATCGGCATTCTCCTCGAGCAGTCGCGCCTGCCGGACAATCTGAGCCGACACGCGATCGTGCGGCAGACCGTTTCCGGAGAAAACCGGCAGTTTCTGGCCCCGAACAAGCGCGTTCATGCCGTCGATGGCCGAAATGCCGGTCTGAATGAACTCGCGCGGGTAGCGACGTGCGTCCGGATTGATCGGCATCCCATTGATGTCACGCCGATCGGAGGAGAGCGGCGGCGGTCCGCCGTCGACCGGGCGTCCGAGTCCGTCAAAGACACGGCCGAGCATGTGGCGTGAAACCGGCAGCCGGAAACTTTCGCCCAGAAAGCGCGTTTTCAGAGTCCGGTTCGACAGCCCGGTCGTCCCTTCCAGCACCTGAACCACCGCCTGCTGGTCGGACACGTCCAGCACGCGCCCGAAACGCAGCTGTCCGTCTGCATCCATGATTTCGACGATCTCGTCGCAGCCGACATCGCGGATGCGTTCAACGATCACCAGCGGACCATCGATCCTCTCCGATCCAACATACTGCAGGCCGTGATCCTCTATTTCAAAGCGAAAATCCTCCATCTCTAGGATCCTTTCCCTTCATATTCCTTAGCCAATGCATCCAGCTCGCTGTTCATCTCCGTCTCCAAGGTCCCGATCGCCTCAAGTTCATCATTGCCGAAAGATGACTTTGCACGGACGATCTGCTGGATACAGGGGAGCTGCTGCAGCTTTACAAGCGGGGCTCCGGCCTGAATCAGATCGCTCCCGCGCCGGTAGAGAGTCAGGATCATCCGCAGAATCGCCATCTGCCGTTCCGGGGAACAGTACATATCCTTTTCATCAAACGCGCTCTGGGTCAGGAATCCGTTTTTCAGAATCTCCGCCAGGAACAGAATCAGCCGCTGCGAGTCGGGCAGAACATCGGGACCGACGAGTTTAACAATCTGCTGCAGACGCTCTTCGCGCTGCAGAACCTTCAGCGCCTCGGTGCGCAGTTCGCCCCAGTCGGCGGCGCGTTTGCCCCACCATTCGGCAATGTCTTCGACGTATTCCGAATAGGAGCGCAGCCAGTGGATCGACGGATAGTGGCGCGCATTGGCCAGTTCGCTGTCGAGCGCCCAGAAACATCGGATAAACCGGCGCGTATGCTGGGTGACGGGTTCGGAGAAATCGCCGCCCGGCGGGCTGACTGCGCCGACAATACTGATTGACCCCCGTTCGCCGCTGAGGGTGGTGACCGCTCCGCCGCGTTCATAAAACTGTGCCAGCCGGGTGGGCAGTGTGGCAGGGAAGCCCTCTTCCGCCGGCATCTCTTCGAGACGCGCAGACAGCTCGCGCAGTGCTTCCGCCCAGCGGCTGGTGGAATCGGCAAACACAGCGACATTGCGCCCCTGATCGCGGTAATATTCAGCCAGCGTAATCCCTGTGTAGATCGACACTTCGCGCGCCGCAACCGGCATGTTTGACGTGTTTGCAATGAGAATGGTCCGCTCCATCAGCGGCCGTCCGGAACGCGGATCCTTGAGTTCGGGAAACTCGCGCAGAACCTCTGTCATTTCGTTGCCGCGCTCGCCGCAGCCGATGTAGACGATCAGATCGGCGTCGGACCATTTGGCGAGCTGATGCTGTGTAACGGTCTTCCCGGTGCCGAAGCCGCCGGGAATGGCGGCGGTGCCGCCTTTGCCGAGAGGAAAGAACGTATCAATAATCCGCTGCCCGGTGATCAGCGGCTCCGTAATGCGAATCCGTTCGCGAATGGGTCGGGCCTGACGCACCGGCCATTTCTGGAGCAGTGTCAGTTTTCGTGGTCCGTCGGGCGTATCGAGTTCGGCAATGGAATCAAGCAGGGTATATTCCCCTTCTGCAGCCACTGAGCGGACAACTCCCGCGACGCCGGGCGGAATCATAATCAGATGCTCTACCAGTGCGGTTTCATCCACCGCTCCGAGCACCGCGCCGGCCGAAACTGTATCGCCGGCTTTCACGCGCGGATGAAAGAGCCAGCGCTTGGACGTATCGAGGGCATCCACTTTTTCGCCGCGCCGGATCCACGCGCCGCTGCGCGCCCGGATACCCGGCAGCGGGCGCTGAATGCCGTCGTAGATATTGCCGACGAGTCCCGGGCCGAGCCATACGGAAAGCGGCGCGCCTGTTCGGCGGATCGGCGCGCCCGGCTTCATCATGGTGGTGTCTTCATAGACCTGGATCGTGGCCCGGTCGCCCTGCAGCCGGACCACTTCACCTGCGAGACCCGCGTCCCCCACCTGCACCATTTCGTACATCTGCGCATCCCGCATCCCGGACGCAGTGACGATCGGGCCGCTGATGCGAGTCACCACGGCGGCGACGGGTTTGGTTTCGACGGTCATGACGCGCTCCCTTCTGATTCCTCCGGTTCGACCAGCGCGGTACGTACAGCAATCTCTCTACGCATCACCGGCCACAGGCGTTCCAGTCGTGCGGTCAGCCGGTTGTCCCAGACCTCTCCCCCATCACTTCCATACACGATCGGGCCGGCATCGCGGCTTTCCGGGTCACCGGTCAGCTCCAGTTCAAGATCAGGACGACCGGTCAGGTGCCGAATCGAGTTGATTTCATCGTCGCCAAGCAGAGGAAGATCGTTTTTCGGCAGAGTAATGGAAAACCGAACGCCGGACATGCCGCGAATGGCAGCGGCAGCGAGGTTGATGACAACCTGGCGGTAATCCAGCTCTTCCCGCGAAAGCAGCTGCCGGCAGGCCTCATCATGAATTGACTGCAGCAGAGACTCAATCCGGTCCGCATGCAGGCGGCCGATTTCAACCGGCAGGCCTGCCAGAATCATATCGGTACGGCGCTGGGCTTCGGTACGTGCAAGGTCGAGCTGCCGGGCGCTCCATTCACTGATTTCCGCGGCGGACGCTGCAGTGATTTCCGCGGCTTCCTTCCGGGCGTGCTGCAGGGCCCGCTCCGCCTGGCGGCGTGCATCGGTCAGGATTTCCTCCCGCAGCATCTCCTGCGAATGCTGTAGATTGTCTGCCATTATGTTTTCTCCTCCTGTCCGATGCGGATGCCCACGGCTTCCTGAACCAGCTGCTGGAGCGTTTTGCGTCCCGGCATGGGGCCGTCCGGTCCCGGAATTTCGGCAATCAGAGGGCGCGAACGGTTTGCCCGGATGTCATCGACAAGCGGGCGGATCTCCGCAGCAACCAGATCGGTAAGGATCAGAATCCCAATTCCCGGATTTTCCGCCGTCCGCCGGACCGCCTGTTCCGCTTCTGCTGCGGTTTCCACGGCTTCGCCGTCGATGCCGGCCAGCCGGAATCCGCGGACGGTGTCTTCATCGGCGATGCAATGGAATTTCATGACGGTTCCCCCGGTTAAATTTTCTGCACAAGCATAATTGCGATGGCAAATCCAAGCACCGCCAGCCCTTCGGCCAGCGCCACAAACAGCAGGCTGCGGGTGAGCAGCTCCGGTTTCTCAGCCGCTGCACCCATCGCCGCCGCGCCGATACGGCCGACCGCCATCCCGGAGCCGATTACGCTTAATCCCATTGTAATGCCGGCGGCAAGTGCCAGACCGATGGTCCGGTTCGAGTCGTCGGCCGTGACGATTGCCGGTGTCTCCGCCAGTGCCGATGCGGCCGATGCCAACACCCCCATGAGAACCAGCGAGATTGTTTTATAACGCCTTTTCATACTAGCCTTCCTTTCCTTCGCTTGCCGGGCGGACTCCGCACCGGTCATGGATATTCAGTCCTCCTGCCCTTCGCGGGCCGCGCCGAGGCGGAACGGCATGAAGACCTGTCCGTCACCGGAAAAAAATTTGCTGAAAAATTCATAATATTCCAACCGCAGGGCCTGCACCGAAGCGATGATCCCTTCCAGCAGAATCGCGACGAGATTGCCGGCGATAATGACCAGCACACTGAACAGATCGCCGCCGGCCAGTTTTTTCACTTCAGCCGCCATAACAAAGGTCGCCATGAGAATCGCGGCATGGCTCATGGCATATGCCGCCAGACGTACAAAGCTGATGGTATTGGCCATGTAGCCGAGCACGGCTTCAAATGCCTCGACACAGGACTCCATAACCGCCTCGAAAAGATTCTGCTTCGGCGCACCGGATTGAGCGCGACGGTTTTTAAGGGTACAGGCAACAGGTTCCTTCAGTACCCAGACGGTCAGCGGCAGCGCCACCACCAGGATCAGCATCATCCCCACCAGTCCGCGTTGCTTCAGAGCGGCATATTTCAGCATCAGCGCCAGAACGCCCCAGTAAAACAGTGCCCCGGCCACCCCGAATTTGTCGAAAAAGCCGCCCGCAAAATCCCGTTTCCGGAAACGGTTGACCATGTTGAGAACCAGACCGATACTGATGATAAACACACCGATACCGATGGCTGCACGCATCAGGCTCGTCGGGTCGCCTTCCAGCGGATCGTGCCACAGAGCATATTTTCTGAACGACTCCAACCCGAAAAAACTGCCGTAAATCAGGCCGAAAACCATGCTTGACGCTCCCGCCAGCAGGATCAGTACGCCGAGGTCGCGCACTTTACGGGTATGTCCCGTCCGCCAGGCGGCGAGACCGCCGAGCACCAGCACGGCGCCGTGTCCCACGTCGCCGAACATCATACCGAACATCAGCATAAAGGTAATCGCCACAAACAGCGTCGGTTCCAGTTCGCGATAGCCGGGAACGCCGTATCCGGTGGTGAGCATCTCAAACGGACGCAGCAGGCGGGGATGCCGCAGCAGTACCGGGATTTCTGCGTCCGGCACATCAGCCGGGGAACTGAATTCGATGACGCAACGCCCGCCGGTGAGTTCCCTGAGCCGCTGCTCGACCGCCGGCAGTTCGGCGGCCGGAACCCAGCCCGTCATCAGAACGGTTGCCGTTGTGTGCGGAAAGCTTTCCTGGGCAGCCAGTATTCGCATTTCAATGTCAACGGCCTGTTCCATCTCGTCCAGTACCGGCGCTGCGGATTTGGCCAGTTCAGCCAGGCGGGACCGGGTCTGCTTCAATTCCTCCGCCAGCTGCGCCTGTTTCCGGCTTCCTTCCTCGGCAATCCGTGCCGGAGTCCGACCTTCCGGCACGGAAACGCTTTCATGCTGAAAACCCGTCTGTTCCAGTGCGGTATTCAGTGCGTAACGTCCTTTGCGGCTGGTGACAGCCACCAGCGTCTGTGGCCCCGAGCCGCCCGGCAGCGGCAGCAGAACCACGTTTTCACCCGTTTTTTTCCGGAGAGCTTCCAGATTATCCGGCGGCAGCCGTCCCAATGCGAAATGAAGGAACGTGCTTTCACCCAGCTGGTCGAACGGGATATCCACGTTGCGGTAAGCTTCCATCTGCTCGACCAGTGAAGCGACCTGTCCCCACTGCTGCTGCAATGTCTCCTGTTTTTCAAGCAGAACACCGGTACGCTGTTCAAGTGCGAGCAGCGTCTTCTCGATCTCCGCAAGAGTTAAAACCTTCATTTCGGGCGACGGCCCGCCGGAAAGGGGAAGTTCGAGACGGCGACGCAGGTCGGCAATGCGGGCACGCACGGCTTCCCCGCGGGCGCGTTCAGCCGTGTGATCCGGGGGGGCAAGCGGCGCCGTATCCGGCCCGGGCCGGGTTCGCACGAGCTGCACCGCCCCCAATTCGCCCAGACCGCGCAGCACGGTGCGTTCGTCCCGCTGAAGAACCACCGCACTCAGCCGCAACATGGGGGCCGGGCTAAACATGAACGGCCTCCGCAACAGTTCGGGGAATCAGCCGCGCACGCAGCGCACCGGGCTTGGCACCGGTCCGGATGCCTTCGCACAAGGTGATCAGATTAGCCAGTTCCACGCGGCGCAGAATCGTATAGCCGATCACGGCACCCATTCCCATATGTCCCTGCCGAAAGGCCCGGTTGGCCAGTCGCAGCAGCCGGTTCCACGCCAGAATTTCCAGCTCTGCCGGATCGGCCGTTTTGGGTCGCGCATCGATCACCCGGCCAGCCGCTATGCCGGCAGCCGTTTCGCAGTCAGGGGCGGCCAGCAGGGCAGCAAAACGGTTGCGGGTCAGCACCCCGCCGCGCACATACAGTCCGATCAGTGTTTCCGGTTTCAAGTCGTAATTGAATCGGCCCCGCACCGCCAGCATGAGATGGAAAATGCCGACCTCCTGCCGGACGGCGTTCAGAATCGGCAGACGGTCCTCTCCGGCGATTCCCTGCGCCCGGAAGATCAGCTCACTGAAATAAGCGTTGTCGAGAGCTGCTTCTGCAAAAAAGGTTTCGGGCAGGGTGCGGCAGGTTTCATCGACGGCCTGAAGACGCTTACACAAAACCGGATTCGGAATCTGTGCAAAAAAAGTGTCGATCGACTCAGCCGCAACAAATTTCGCCGCATCGAGAGCCAGATCGTCCGGCAGCGAAATCAGGTGCCGGCGGAGAACTTCAAGTCGGGTATGAGTGGATCGTCCGCGAGCCAGCACCTTGAGATCTTCAACCTGAAACCGGACACGCAGCCACGGTAAAAGTGCCCGGCGATCCTCTGCCACACCCCCGGAGAGCCGGTTCAATTCGTTTAGAAAATCAAGGACCATCCGACGCTGAAGATCAAAGGCGGAGGAAATGGATTCATCAGGATACAAGGTACGGGACAGTTCCTGTACAGTACGGACACGAGACAGTTCATCCAATCGGCCGGCTTCCGCCAGCCGGCTGCGCCGGCCGTGCAGCATGGCCGCGAGGAAATTTTTCTCCATAGGGACGGGCTGCGTCATTTCTGAAAGACCCTTTAACCGGTTTGATTTTTTCCTGCTACACAATCCACCACAGCAGCTACAGCAAAACGGCGCAGCTGATCGTCGATCAGCACGCTGGATTCCATCTCCTGTACTGCACGTGCCAATTGCGCTGCTTTTTTGTCTTCAGCTGCTTTCACAGCATTTTCAATCAACTCATCTGCTGTCCGGCGGACCTCAGTTCGGGCCTGTTCATCATTGGCCCTGGCCTGTCGCCGCGCTTCGCTGAGAAGACGTTCCGCTTCTGTCCGGGCCTCCTGGAGAATCTGCTTGGCTTCATTCTCCGCCTCCATGACCTGGTGTATGACATCCTGCATTCCACGCACTCCTGCGGTTTTTGCAAATTCCGTTCTGACCGGCCCTATTCCTCGCTGTCGATGATATCCAGGATTTCCCGGGCGGTTTTGGCCTCGATGATTTTCCGATAAAAGCCCGGGATCATCAGCAGACGACTGATCTCGGCCAGCGCCTGAATGTGCGGCCCGGGATCATTGTTCGTTGCGAGAAGCATAAGAACGAGATGGACCGGCTCATTATCTACAGCATCGAATTCGATTCCCCCGGACGACACGCCCAGCGCTGCGACCAGCTTGGGGATCGAGGGGTGCTTCCCGTGGGGAATTGCGATCCCCTTGCCGATTCCGGTGGTACCCTGTTCCTCCCGCCACCGGAGGGCTTCAAGAGCACCGGATCGATCGGTCAGGCGTCCATTCCGGACGAGAAGATCAACCATCTCTTCGAAGCATTCTTCCTTATCAATGCTCTCCAGCCCTACCTTGATTACGGATTCATCAAGCAAATCGTGTATTCTCATCGCCCCTCCGTACTTTGTACTGAACATTCCTGCGCCATTATTGCGCAAGATGCTTTAATAATCTGCAATCTACTCTGTTAAGATGACTCTATGCAAGTGTATAGCATCGGTTTGTGGAGGAAAGCACCCCCTTCTGAGCCATCCGCTTACCGGCGGAGCAGACCGAACGACAGCAGGCAGACGACACCGACGAACAGAACCATGACCGGTCCCGAAGGAAGGTCGAGCGGATAACTTAAAGCCAGGCCGCTCAAAACGCAGATCGCGCAGAGCACACTGAAAACCATCATGCCCTGCCGCAACTCCCGGAAAAAGCGCAAGGCGGTCATGCGCCAGGTAAGCAGCAAAACAAACCCGAACTCGACCCGGATGCCCCTGCAACCGCGCAAATTCCTCATCAGAACAGACCGGCTGCATCCGTGAATAAATCGGTTCAGCATATCCGGGGGTACGCGCCAGAAAAACCAGCCCGCCGGACAACCAGATTACCGCCGATCTCTTCCGGCGCAAAGATTCGCGCCGTGCCATCCACGAAGACAGTCTGATACAGCCTTGCCGTTTTGCACAGCGCATATCGGTTGACAGCGCTTTTATCTCGGTATCGGTTTTTGATTATTGAAATGCTGTAAGACCGGCAATAGCCGCTCCAACCAGAGGAGCGTCATCGACCCGGATACAACGGATATGAAGCCCGTGTTCGCTGAGCATAATTTTCAGATGAGCCTGCACTTTGTCCGCCAACTGAAAGGTTTTATAATAGGTCGATCCGTCAATATTCACGCAAACCGGGCGTTCCGGGTCCTGTCCGGAACCGCACTTTACCACACCGGCCAGAATATTGACTGCCGTCAGCAGCGCCGCACGATCCACGACCGCCGCAAAAACAGTTCTCATAATTTCGCGATCCGCATCGGTAAACGCTTCGGACCCCAGCACCCCGATATCGCGACCGTTCTTCGCGCTCAGGTTATCGATGTGGATTGTGGAGAGATTTTCCAGGGTCAGAAGCAATGCCTTTCCGGTGGCGGAAAATACATTCTCAGCAGCCAGCGTTTTCAGCAGTTCAAAAGTGAGAGGTCCCATGTAGACCCCCGAAATTGTTTTTTCAAAGACATGGCCGCCGGGGTTTTCACTGCGTTCATCAAGTTGCAGGTCAACCGGGCCCCGCGCAAAGGCACTGAATCCACCGGCCTCGACGTTGATCACCTGCGATCCGGGAGGAAGCTGCCCCTTGAGCTTACCGATGTTTTCATTGCGTTCAACGTAGGCGGTATTGGTTCCGGTTCCCAGAATCAGACCGATATAGGAGGAAGCCCGGAACCCTTGTCCCTTCGCCATCCCGGCCAGCAGGGTTGCGACGGTATCGTTGAGCATGGCAACCCGCTTGCCGATCATGCCGCGCGCCTCCAATGTCTGAATCAGTCCGGCACCGATCTGTTTTCCGATCAGGTCCGGAATTTTTATTTCCTTGGTCCAGCGCAGCAGACGGCCGTCCAGATTCGGCAGAATGGTCGCCGGATAAGAAAAACAGAAACCGATACAGTCGAATTCATCTTTCACCGGTTCGAGCGCATCCGCCAGCACGGTATAGAATTCAGCAGCACTGGCTTTTTTATCACGACCCGGCATCGGCTGTTTGCTGAACCCGGAAAGTTCTATTCTTCCCGTTTCATCGAACCTGGCGATACAGGTGCGGAGATTTGTTCCTCCCGCATCAATAACCGCAACCGACCGGCCTGCAGGCACCGCGGCCTCCGTTGCGACATACGCCGGAATCATGGCAAGAGAGCTGGCTTCACCATTAAGGCCTTTTGTCATTTCATCCAGAAAACTGGTCAGTAACTGTTCTGAGTCATAAGCCTCAGCCGAAACCATCTGTCTCTTCAGCCATGCTGTAATATCCATTATCAGAATCCTCCATAGGAAGTCGATTAAACACATTTACCCGGTGCGCTTCAAGAGGCTTCTTTTTTGGGGAACATGAACCAGCGCAGCCAACATTCCGCCCAGAATGAAAAGGCCGCCGAGGAGCATCGGCACCGTCAGGTTTTCGTTGAGTACAATCCAGGCAAATAATGCGGCCAGGAACGGCTTCAGGAAAAACACCATGGAGCCGACTCCTGCGTCAACATGGCTGATTCCGTAAATAAAAAGAAAATAGCCCAATGCGGTTCCGACCAGCGAAAGATAGGCGACGCCCAGCCAGTCGGCCGCACCATAGGCGGCAAGAGGAAAGGATTCCATGTCCCAGGCCAGCGGCAGCAGCAGAATACCGCCGATCAGACAGGTAAACGCCGTAAGAGGCAGTGCGCCGTAACGCGACATTATTTTTTTAGAAAAGACGGTATACAGTGCAAAAAAAACCGTTGCCGCCGCCATCAGCAAAAGACCGCGGCCTGATACATCCCCGGCATGATCCCGCGAAAGAATGATAATTCCCGTCACACACAGAACTGCGGAGATCGCTTTGCGGAGCGTGATTTTTTCGGCGAGAACCAGCGGGGCGAAAAGCACGACAAAAACCGGATTACAGCTGAAAACCAGCGCCGCAATATTGGCGGGAAGAAGGGTAATTGCAAAATGGAAAAAGCCCGCCATCAACGTCACCCCGACCAGACCGAGGATGGCAAGCGCCCTGAAATCGCGACGGTTCAGCCGAACCTCCCGTTGACGCAACTGGCGGCATGCCGGAAAAACCAGAACCAGGCCGGTAACGATAAATCGTAAAAATGCCAGCCAGAACGGGTACTGTCCGGCAATTCCGCCGCCGGACTGCATCACCTTGGATGCCACTTCGATTGTGCTGAACAGAATAATACCTGCAAACAAAGAACACAGGCTGCGCCACTTCATTTTATATTCCGGCTCTGCTTTTTCAGATTCCGAAGGAGCAGCATATTCTGAAGTTTCGTCGCAGGGGTCATATAGTCCACCAGCAGAATTCCATGAAGATGATCCAGTTCATGCTGAATTGCGCGGGCCAGTAAACCTTTTGCATTGAGAACCTGCACATTTCCGTTCCGATCCAAATAGCGCACGACGACCTCGGCGGGACGCTCCACGGGAATATACAGCTTGGGAAAACTAAGGCATCCCTCTTCGGCGATCGCCGTTTCCTCAGAAGATCCGATGATTTCCGGATTAATGAAAGCCTGCGGCATTTCAACACCGGGATTATTGGGAAATCCCTGCGCGTTTTTATCCGCCTCGGCAGGTACATCCAGAACAAAGATCGCTTCGGTTCTGCCGATCTGCTCGGCGGCCAGACCAATGCCTTCTCCTGCATACATGATGTCCAGCAGGCGATCAGCCAGCTTACGGATTTCCTCGGTGACTTTTTTGACCGGTTCAGACTGTTTCCGCAAAACCGGATTTCCGTAAATACAGATCGGACCTTCCATTTTTTCTCCTCAACCTTGTTCTAAACGCGTATTTGTATCGTATGGACATTATTTTCTCAACGTTTAACGCCCGCTATTCCCATACGGCGCTCTCCCTGCGCTATCTGCGCGCCAATCTGGGAGATCTTCAGGATCAATCGGTCATTGTTGAATTTGATAATCGTCTCTCTCCATACGCAGCTGCTGAAAAACTGCTCTCGTACAACCCGAAGATCATCCTGTTCAGTGTCTACATCTGGAATCTTGTACTCACCTACGAAACGGTCGCCATTCTGCGCACCGTCAATCCAGGAATCAAAATCGTGATCGGCGGACCGGAAGTCAGTTATGAATACAACGATTCACTGATTGTCCAGCAGGCGGATCACCTGGTGTGCGGGGAAGGCGAAGGCGTCATAGCCGGTTTATGCCGCGAGCTGCTGGACGGAAAATCCGGACCGAAAATAATCCACGCCCCGCCGGCAGATCTGCACCGGATCAAACTGCCTTACAACGAATATACGGAAGAAGACATTGCCCATCGCCGCATCTATGTTGAAACCTCCCGCGGCTGTCCCTTTACCTGTCAATACTGTCTTTCCGCAGTTGAACCGGGTGTGCGTTTTTTCCCGCGGGAGCAGATTTTTACGGCGTTTAAACAGCTCATCGAACGCGGCGCACGGATTTTCAAGTTTCTTGACCGCAGCTTCAACATCAATACTGCTCATGCCGCCGCCGTTCTGCAGTTTTTTTTCGACAACCGGCAAAACGGCATGATGCTCCACCTGGAATGGGAACCGGAGCGTTTTCCGCCGATCCTTGAAAAAATGATAACTGAAGCCCCTCCCGGATTCTTTCAGCTGGAGGTCGGCGTACAGACATTTAATCCCGAAGTTGCTGTACGCATCGAAAGAAAACTGAATGCGGAGCAAATCGAAACACATATCCGTGCTCTCGCCGCCGCCCCGTCCGCACATCTTCACGCCGACCTCATCGCCGGTCTGCCGGGAGAAGATCTTGAAAGTATATCAAGAGGGTTTGACCGTCTGCACGCCTGCGGTCCCCAGGAAATCCAGCTCGGCATTCTCAAAAAGCTGCGCGGAGCACCCATCGCCCGGCACGATGTTGAATGGCAGATGGTTTATAATACCTCACCGCCCTATGATGTTCTGCAGACCTCAACACTCAGCTTTGTTGAGCTTCAGCAAATCCGCCGCTTTGCCCGGTTCTGGGATATCACCGTCAACAGCGGGCGGTTTCCGCATACCGCGCCGCTGCTTTGGAAAAACCGGTCGTCGGTATTCGCCGCTTTCATGGAATGGAGCGAATGGCTCTATCGCAAAACCGGTTCCACTGCGGGAATCGCTCCGCCGCGTCTCGCGCGTCTCCTCGAAGAGTTTTTAACCGGAAAACGGCCTCTGTCCGCGGAAACCGTTTCCTGTGCAATTCAATGCGATCAGAACAGCAGATCCCGCGGATCAAAAGGCATGGAACGTCAGACCCGATCAGGCATTCCGAAAAACACAAAATCGGTGTAATCTGAAAATACAGCGAACAGGCCGGATCCCGGGGAATCGCCCGGAGGGGGGTGTATGGCCTTACATCCGCGCATCCAGATAATTCTGCAGAATAATCTGCGCCGCGACCTTATCCACAACGCCCTTGCGCTTCTTTCCGTCGAGTCCCGCTTCGCGCAGCGCGTTATGCGCACTCACCGTGCTCAGTCGCTCATCCCACTCAAAAACCGGTACATCCGTTTTCGTTTTGAGCTTTTCTTCAAACGCGCGCACCTTCTCCGTCGCCGGTCCGTACGAACCGTCCATATTGCGCGGCAGACCGATTACAATCTTTTCCACACCGTGTTTAATAAGCAACGCAACAATCTCATCAATGGCCGACTTACCGCTTTGAATCGTCGTCAGCGGTGAGGCGAGAAACGCGGTTTCATCGCTCATTGCAATGCCGATGCGCACGTCGCCGTGATCAATACCGAGCACGCGTCCCATCAGAGCAGTTCCTCAAACGAACCCTTTTCCTTCAGGGCGGCCACCATTTTTTTTATATCCTGCGCACGCTCCTTCGGGCAGACCAGTGTCACGCCTTCGGCCTGCACCACCACCAGATTCTCTGCGCCGATCACCGCCGTCAACCGATCTTTGGAATAAATAATATTATTCTTCGAATCGATCTGTTCGCAGGTACCGATCAGCGTATTTCCGTTTTCGTCCGGAGAGAAATGGTTCTCCAGAGCGGGCCATGAACCGACGTCGTCCCACGCGAAGGTTCCGCATGCCATCACAATATTATCCGCTTTTTCCATCAGCGCGTAATCAATCGATATTTTTCCGAGGGTCGGATAGATTTTTTCAAGGCCTCGGTGGATTTCGCCGCGCGCGGCATATTCCTTCAGCTCATCCATCAGCTGCTTCATCCCCGGGCAGTGCGCGGCAAACGCGCGCGAAAGGGTAGGAACCGACCAGATAAACATGCCGGAATTCCAGAAGAACGTTCCGGCATTGAGGTAATGCTGTGCCGTTTCCGCATCCGGTTTTTCGACAAAGCGCACCGCTTTTTTAAACTGCACATTTTCCAGAACCTGAAAATCCTCGCCCGACTCGATATAACCGAAACCGGTTTGCGGAGAGGTCGGCCGAATCCCGATGGTCACCAGAATTTCATTCTGCTCCGCGAGATCCATCCCGCCGCGCAGCGTCGCCCTGAAGACATCGGGATCGCCCATCACGTGATCGGCGGTCAGCACGGCAAAAACAGCCTGCGGATCGCGTGCAGCAATCAGCGCGCCGCCGCAGGCCACTGCTGCGGCCGTATCGCGGCCGATCGGCTCGCCGACGATATTTTCCGGCGGCAGCATCGGAACCGCCGCGCGCGCGGCTTCGACCAAGTCGGCATTCGTCACCACAAAAACATTTTCCGGCGGAATCAAACTGTCGAGGCGGTCCACCGCCTGAGCAATCAGCGGCCGGTCACCGACCAGCGCCAAAAGCTGCTTCGGATGTTTCGATGTGCTCAGCGGCCAGAAGCGTTCGCCCTTCCCGCCGGCCATAATCACTGCATAACGTCCTGCCATTATTCCCTCTCTTTTTTTTCTGATGAGTCAGACGGGGCAACCCCGTCTTACATTTCAACATTCATAACACCTTTGCACGCAGGATAGGCGGAACAGCCCCGGAATTCTTTTCCGGCACTCGGACCTTTCCCCGCCGGTCGCTCTCTTATTTCACCACCGCACAGCATCGCATTTCCGGCGAGTTCTGCTTCCGCCTTTGCCACAAAATTTGTCAGACCCGCCAAACGGGGCCGATTCGTCCGTTCGGGCGGCAAATCCGCGACATCATACCGCAGCCGCTCGCGCATAGCCAGCGCTTCCGGCGAATTCTTTTCCCGGTCTCTTCGTCTTTAACCGTGATCAGACGCATCCGGGCCGGATATTTCTGAGACGAGGCCTGCCCGTTGAAGAAGATGATCCGCGAGAACTCCCTTTTTCCCGCCTTCGCCAGCCTGTCGGATATAATGGCTGAAAAACTCCCTGGCCGGCCTTCACATCGTGCCTTTTGCCGTCGCTGAGATGGCCAGCCGCCGAACCAGCGGCGATTCGGAGCGGGTCAGTTCCGCCAGTTCACCGAAAGCAGCAGCGGGGGCACTTTCACCCAGCACTTTGGCCTGCGCGGCCAGCTTTCTTTCGTTCGCGATGTTCATGACGGGTGCCGCATTTTCGATGCTTCACCGCGTCCGCAATAAGTGGAACGCTATGAAGGAGATTTGACTGCTTTGACCATTTCGGCGACAAAGGCGGCGGCATCGGCGCGGCCGTCAGGCGTATGCGGATTGTTGTGAAATTTGTTGACGATTGCCGAGCCGACGACGACGGCGTCGGCAAACGACGCCGCTTCCGCCGCCTGCTGCGGCGTGCCGATTCCAAACCCGAGCGCAACGGGCAGCTGGGTGTATGTCTTGATTTTATCAACCAGACCGCGCGCCCCTGCGGCGATGCTGTCGCGCACGCCGGTGACGCCTTCGCGCGAGACGCAGTAGACAAAACCGTTGGCGTCCTTGACGATTTTCCGGATCCGCTCTTCGGGTGTAGTGGGCGTGATGAGAGAAATGGTGTTGAGGTTGGCGGCGGAGATGAATTTTTTGTACGGGCCGGATTCTTCGCGCGGCATGTCGAGAATGAGAAATCCGTCGATGCCCGCTGCGGCAGCTTCGTTCATGGCCTTTTCAAATCCGCGGGCGTGAAGCGTGTTCAGATAGGCGTAGAAAATCATCGGAATCTGCGAGCGCTCGCGGATTTTCGCAACACAGTCCATCACTCCGTTAAAGGTGGCGCCGGCGGCGAGTGCGCGGGAAGCAGCGTCCTGGTTGACGCGACCGTCGGCCAGCGGATCGGAAAACGGCAGGCCGAGTTCGACGAGATCCACGCCGGCATCTTCCAGACGCAGCACAATGTCAACCGTCTCATCCAGCGAGGGATCTCCCGCGCCGATGTAGGCAATGAATCCTTTTCGGCCTTGTTTTTTCAGGGCGGCGAATTTCTGATCAACGCGTGTCTTTTTCATGCTTTTTCAATGGGTGGAGCGTTTTATCCTGTTTCCCCGGCGGGGGAAAAGCCGATCTGTTTTCCATGTCGGAAAGCTGATCCGCAGAAAATTTCTGCTCGAATTTGCCGATACGACGGGCAATGTCATTTAAACGGAATTCAATGGAATTGAGCATCCAGAACTGAAAATGTTCAACTTTCGTCTGTTTGTGAATCATCCAGATGATTTTTACAGAAACCAGAAATATGGCTAATTCCAGCGAAACGATCGGCGATAAAAACGGAATATGGATATGAAATAAATGCCGCAGCATGTCGAAGCAGAACAAAAAAATTATTACGACAACAAAAATCATATTGATGATCTTGTCTCGATGCCGGGAGCCTTTCCCTCCAATCTGTCCGATCAGATCTCTAATTCTTTCTTTTTCTGCCCGAAAGTGTTCCAGCTCGCCTTCCAAGATATTATTGCCAGGCTGTCTATCACGATCTTCGTTCATTCTTTCCTTTCCAGAAACTTTCGGATGAGCAGAGCGCGCTGGATGTCGCGTTCCTCAGGGCTCAGCGCAGAACCCGCCTCTTTCTGCAGGTGAGCCGGATGAATCCGAATGAAAAGCCGGTCGATTTCACGTCGCGCCGTATTGGGCAGCAGCTCGAGGTCCACCCCCAGCCGCAGGGCAGAAAGCAGATCAAGCGCCTCCCCGGTTGTCATCAGAACGGCATTGGCCAGAATTCCATAGGCACGTCCGACATGGTCCTGTACCCGGATTCGCTGGGTTTCCATCAGCCGCCGCCGGGCATTTTTCTCATGTTCGATCACTTCAAGTACAATCTGTTCCAGATGGGCGATAATCTCCATCTCGGATTTTCCCAGGGTAATCTGGTTCGAAATCTGGAACATGTGGCCGGAAGCCTCGGAGCCTTCGCCCCACAGTCCGCGCACGGCGAGTCCGATTTTTGAGACGGCATTAATCATTGGTTTAATTTCTCCGCTCAAGATCAGTCCCGGCAGATGCAACATCACGCTGGCGCGCAAACCGGTGCCGACGTTGGACGGACAGGCCGTCAAATAGCCGAGCTTGCTCGAAAAAGCATAGGAAAGAGTTTTTTCCAAATCGTTATCCAGCTGATCGGCCGCCTCCCATGCTTTCTGAAGGTTCAGGCCCGGCTGAAGTGACTGCAGACGCAGGTGATCTTCTTCGTTCACCATGACTGCGCGGCATTCATCTTCGCAGACAAATACCCCGCTGCCGGCCTGGCGTTCGGCCAGTTCCCGACTGATCAGGTGGCGTTCAAAAAGAAGTTCCCGGTCCAGTGCGTTCAGTTCATCCATTCGCCAGCGAAGAAAACCGCCGCCGTTCACCGCATCGAATGCGGAAGCAACCTTATCCCAAACCTGATTGCGAACCTCTTTAGAGGCCCATCCCGGGAACGTGGTGTCACGCAGATTGCGTGCAAGACGTATGCGACTGCTGATTACCGGGCCTTCGTCAGGTCCGGTTTCCAGCCAGCCTCCATGCCGATCGAGAAGATCGTCCAGAGCCGTCACTGGTCACCTCCTGCCGCGGCGGCTTCATCCCGGCAGGCTTTGATTTGATCGCGCAATTCAGCCGCTTTTTCATAATCCTCACGGGCTATGGTCTCCTCCAGTTCTTTCTGGAGCCGGGCAATTTTCGATTTCATTCGCGTCTGAACTCCCTCCCGGGCCGGAATTTTGCCGATGTGCTGAGAACTGTGGTGCATCGCTTTAACCGCCGCCGTCAGTTCAGCCATGAATGTTTTATAACATTCAGGACAGCCGAGCCGGCTGCTTTTGCGAAACTCATCGTGCGTCATACCGCAGCGCGGGCAGGCCAGTGTCAGATTGCTCGCGGTGGACTGCTGCGACTGCTGACTGAGCCCCATCAGAATGTCGGTGATGGAAATCGGACTGTTTACATCAACACCCTGCGCTTTTGCATGTTCTTCGCAGAGATGAACCTCTTTTATCTCTCCGTTGACCACCTGCGTCAGATGGACTACGGCTTCTTTGTCGCAGAGATCGCATTTCATGATCTGCTCCTATTGAATCCGAACGCCTTCGGTTCCGGCAAGTTCGCGATAGGCGCGGCCCAGTTTTTTGGTAACCGGTCCGGGCATGCCGCTGCCGATCGTCCGACGGTCCAGGGCAACAACAGCGATAACTTCGGCCGCTGTTCCGGTCAGAAAAACCTCGTCGGCAGTCCACAGTTCATACCGGGTCATGACGGTCTCGGAAACCTCCATGCCCAGGTCACGGGCGGCCTTCATCACTTTGTTGCGGGTAACGCCTTCAAGGGCGCCGCACCAAGTGGGCGGGGTTATTAATTTATTTCCTTTAACGGCAAAAACATTGTCGCCGGAAGCCTCCGCAATATATCCCTGTGCATTCAGCAGCAGACATTCGTTGACGCCGGAGTTGATCGCCTCGATCTTCGCCATGATGTTGTTGAGGTAATTCAGACTCTTGACCCGCGGACTCAGGGTTCCGGGGGAGTTGCGTGTTGTGGACGCCGTAACCAGTTTCATGCCGTTGGCGTATAGTTCGTCAGGATAGAGCTGAATGTCGGCAGCAATGATGATGACCTGTGTATTTTTGCAGAGATACGGGTTGAGACCCAGCGTACCGACGCCGCGTGTGATGACATGGCGCAGATAACCGTTTTCAAGATTGTTGGCCTTGCAGGTTTCGACTGTTGCTTTGATCAGTTCCTCTTTGGTTATCCCGGGCTCAAGCGCAATCACTTTTGCGGAGTCGAGCAGGCGCTGCATGTGTTCATCAAGAAAAGCAACGTTGTTGTCGTAGACGCGGGTGCCTTCAAACACGCCGTCACCGTACAATAAACCGTGGTCGAAAACCGAAACGACGGCGTCCTTTTCATCAACAAGATTTCCGTTTAAATAAATTTTCATTGTCTATTCCTATTCTTCCAGTTTTCCGTCTTTCAAAATTAATTCCCGCTGGCAGCGGCACGCCACTCCTTCATTGTGTGTCACCACAATCAGAGTGCGGTGTACAGATTGCGCTAAATCAAAGAGATTGTTCAATATATTTTCGCCGATATGCGAGTCCAGATTGCCGGTTGGCTCATCGGCCAGAATCAGTTCCGGGTCGTTGATCAGTGCTCTGGCAATCGCCACGCGCTGCTGTTCCCCTCCGGAAAGCTCCGCCGGACGGTGGTCCATCCGCCCGCTCAGTCCGACCTGATCCAGCAGATGTTCCGCACGCGACTTTGCATCCCGCCGGTTTCCCGCCGCCATGGCCGGCAGAAGCACATTCTGGCGAACATCCAGTTCCGGCAGCAGGTGATAGCTCTGGAAGATAAATCCGCAGCGTTTTGCACGAAAGGCCGCCCTTCCGGCAGAATTCATCCTGCCGAGGCTTGTTTTTTCAAAAAAGACGTCGCCGGCATCCGGACGGTCCAGTCCGCCGAGAATATGCATCAGGGTGCTTTTGCCCGCCCCGCTGGCTCCCATAATGGAAATCGACTCACCGCGGCGGATGGACAGGGACACTCCGTGCAGCACTTCCACCGTCCGCTTGCCGATGTGATAGGTCTTGTGCACCTCATCCGCCCGTAAAATCAGTTCACTCATTTCGTAAAGCCTCCACAGGTTCCAGGCGGGCCGCCCGCCAGGCGGGAATAAGGCCCGCCAATGTGCAGATGATCATGACCGTGGCGCAAACGGTCACCACATCACCGGTGGTGGTGTGTGCCGGAATCTGACTGAGTTGATAGAGCTCTTTGGGAAGCAGATCAATACGGAACTGCATCGAAATAAAATTCAGAAGTTCATTTCGGTAGCGCAGCGCCAACAGACCGAACCCCAGTCCGCAACCGGTTCCGATGGCCCCCTGCACCGCGCCGATCCACAGAAAGATCCCCATGATGCGCCGACTGGAAAATCCAACTGCCTTTAAAAGCCCGATTTCATGCGTCTTCTGTACCGTCAGCGTAATCAGTGTGTTCGTAATTCCGAATGCAGCCACAATCGTGATGAAGATCAACAGGAAAAACATCATGTTTTTTTCGGTCTGGAGTGCCGTAAAAAGCTGGCGGTTCATATCGATCCATGTGCGCGTCTGAAAAAACGGCCCGAGCGCAGCGTGAATGTCCCGGGCGACCTGCGGCGCGTTCATCGGATCGTCCGTCATCACTTGGATACTGTGCACCCCCTCCTCCACATTATAAATTGAACGGGCGGTTTCGATGGAAGTCAGTACATAGCCCGAATCGAATTCCCACATCCCGACATCAAAAATGCCGCTCACCGTCAGCTCTTCCGGAAGGCGCAATTCGTCCTGCGAAACAAAGTTCTGGGGGGAGTAAACCAGTACCGCATCGCCCAGGCTGAGCCCGAGACGGATGGCCAGATCGCGTCCGATCACAATTTCGTCATACCCGAGTGAAAAGGTTCCTTCCACGATGTGATCCGGTACTTTGCTGACAGTTCGCTCCAGTTCAGGGGCTACGCCGCGCAGAATCGGGGTTTGAACATTGTTATCCGCCTGAAGAAAAACCAGGCCTTCGAGGCCGGGAGCTGCACCGGTAATTCCTTTGATCTCTTTGATGCTGTCCAACACTTTTTCGGGATGCTGCACAATGCCGCCGGATTCCGTCACTTTGACATGCGCATTGAAACTGAGAATTTTATCGCGCCAGGTTTCATCAAACCCGGTCATCACGGACAAAACAATGATCAACACCGCAACGCCGAGGGTAACGCCGAGCAGCGACAGCAGCGTGACAACCGAAAGGAACGACCGCTTGGGTTTCAGATATTTAAATGCCAGAAAAAGTGAAAATGATTGCTTCATGAATGTGAAAAATCATACGCAGGCTCCCCGAAAAAGCAATAGTTCCAACCCCTGGAAAAAAGACTGTGTTTTTTTCCAATATCCGGATGTGTGCAGGACTGGATTCCGAAACTTTAATTCCGCTTGATGTTCCAGATTTGCTGACGGGATATCTATGATCAGAGCTGCCAGACCCATGCGCAGCATCCGCATTACACCATGAGGAAAAAGCCAGGCGACCGGATGCAGATTGCCGCGGAGAATCCGATCCAGAAAAACAGGGCAACAATCCATTGCGGCAAGGCACTGAACGGCTGTTTCATGATGATGTCTCCTGAGAATCAACCCATGTTCCGATCAGTGAAAACGGGCCGGTCCAATCGATCCGGATATTCATGAGCTGCCCGAGGCAGTCCCCGTTATATTCGAAAAAGACCAGTTTATTGTGCGGGGTGCGTCCGCGCCAGCGGTTTTTGTTTTCCTGAAATTCCTCTACCAGCACCTCCACGGTCTGCCCGAAAAGCTCTGCCGACTTTCCGGCATTGATCCGGGCCGTCAATTCATCGAGCCGGATGCGGCGGTTCTCTTTTTCCTCTTCCGGAACATCGTCTTTCATTTTGGAAGAAAGCGTGCGGGGGCGCGGCGAATATTTGGCGATATGCACCAGATCCAGCTGCAACTCCTCCAACAGCTTCAGGGTTTCCATGAAATCCTCTTCTGTCTCGCCGGGATAGCCGACAATTACATCGGTATTGATTGAGGCATCCGGAATCCACTTCCGAATATTGGAAATAATATCGCGATATTCCTGCTGCGTATAGCCGCGGCGCATCGATTCGAGGATGCGGTCACTCCCCGCTTGAAACGGAATTTCAAAGTACGGGCAGACTTTTTCGGTTTCAGCCACGGCGCGAATCAGCTCTTCATCGATGTAGGCCGGATGACTGGTAAGAAAGCGAACGCGGTGAAGTCCATCGATTTTCGCCACTTCCTTCAGAAGCCATGCGAGATGAAGGCCTTCTTCCAGATCAAATCCGTAGCGATCGACGATCTGCCCGAGCAGATTGACCTCTTTGATGCCCTGCGCGGCCAGTGCGCGCACTTCACTGAGGATCTCTTCCGGGGCGCGACTGCGGTCCGGGCCGCGGCGGTATGGGATGATACAGTAGGAACAGGCGTGTGAGCAACCGAGCGTGACCGGAACAAAGGCCGTAATCGCTTTTTCGCGGTTGACGGCAGGAAGCCGGTAGTCTGCCAGTTCAAGCTGCGCGCGATTGAGGTGGCTGTAGGCATCGTGCTGCAGAATAAAATCGATCAGTACATCGGTTTGCGAAGGCGCCATGAAAACATCGACGAAGGGAAACTGTTGCGCCAGATCCTCCGCTTCGCGTTTTCCGACCATGCAGCCCATCAGCGCGATGATCATGCCGGGGCGGCGGGCGTTTTTCACGCCGCCGAGGTCGGTGAGCTTGGCAACGGCCTTGTCCTCCGGCTGCTGTCGCACCACGCAGGTGTTAAGCACGGCAATATCCGCCTCCATCGCCGGTCGGGTTTCCACGAACCCCAGGGCTTCCAGCTGCGAAGCGAGATGACGTGAATCGGCTTCGTTCATCTGACAGCCGATGGTCCAGATATGATACGTTCCGGTCATGAATTAAAAATCCTTCTATTCATTGAAACACAGCTGACGGACGGCATCTGTCCATCAAATATTCCCCTGCACAAATCCCGACGCAAAGCCGGAAGCTAAACTGTGCGCGCTACTCATAAGATATTTGACAGGCTGTTTAAATCTCAACAGAATAAAAAACATCAGTCCATATAATATCGGCGGTAAAAACAAGGAAATTGAGAAATGATAAACGTTGTTGCATCCATACATGTTAAAGAGGGCAAAGTGTCCAGGTTTCTTGGGATTTTCAAAGATAATGTTCCCAATGTCCTTAAAGAAGAGGGGTGCATAGACTATGTTCCCACGGTGGATGCGCCGACCGGACTGCCTCCTCAGGAACTGCAGGAAAACAGGGTCGTCATTCTTGAAAAATGGGAAAGCATCGACGCCCTGAAGGCCCATATGAAAACTCCGCATATGCTTGCCTATAGGGAAAAAGTTAAAGATCTTATTGAAAAAATGTCCCTTAACGTACTGCAGGAAGCCTGATCGTTCCGCTCAGATAAAGCCAGTTCCAAATAGTCCCGAATCGATTTTTGTGACCGCGTGACAGTGCAGGCAACTGAAACGCTTTCCCGCATATTGTCTAGACGCGGACAACGGTTTTCAAACCACTTACTGATCCGTTCAGGTGAATTCCACGACGCTTTCATATCGAGAAATCCGGGGACGAGTTCTACCCCTCCCCACTCCGGCGCTGGCCACCCGGTCATGTCCCGCCGGATAACTCCGAGACCAAGAAACAGGGGGTCTTGCGCACCTCTTCTGCCAGGGGTTTGACGGCTTTACTCCGATCGCCGCCTATCTGGCCCTGAAGGGGTGGCTGCTGGAGATCGGGCACCGCGAGGGCTCCCGGCACAGCTGGAAGAGCTTTTTCCCCTCTCTTGCCCGGGTACTGCACAACGTGCCGATTCATTTATTCAAGTTTGACACCATACGACCCTGGATCTAATTTATTCATGAAAGCAGTGGTCAAAGGAGGCAGTATGCGCAGATTTACGATACTCCTGATCTCGGTATTTTTATTTGCGGCGGTCCAGGCGGGCTCTCTGCAGATTAACGGAGTAAAAATACAGCTTTCCGATGAGACTGCCATTGCCCTGTATCTTCCTCAGGGCGGGTTCCATCTGATGGATGTTGTTCCCGGAAAAATTTCCCGCGACAGATTCGAACGAATTGCTCAGATCGGAAATATTTCAATCTCCTATGACACACTCGGACGAGTCGAAAAAATCGGTAAAAATACGATTACCTATGATACACTGGGACGGGTCGGGCAGATCGGAAGCCTCGAAGTGATTTATGATTCATTCGGAAGAATCAGCCGGATCGGAACTGCTGTTGTTTCCTACGACATGTTCGGTCGGATTAATAAAATCGGAGAAACACAGATTTCCTATGATTCTTTCGGTCGGATTGACAACGTTCAGGGAGATACAGAATTTCCCCTCAGTATTCTCATCCATTTCAATTAATGCGGTTGAGATCAACGTTACCCACCGGGAACGCAGCCTTTAACAGGCTCAAAGATCATAATTGATCGATGGATCCTGTCTGAATTCTCAAAAAAAATGCAGGCAGAGCGGTAAGCCGGATTCTGTTCTCCCGAAGGAGTCAGCCATTTATCTAATGCGATCAACCCGGAACTCAAGCGGAGCGGGCAGCTCCTTGTTCCCTATTTGATCTTGCTCCGGACGGGGTTTACCCTGCCTCCGCGGTTACCCTTGGAGCGGTGGGCTCTTACCCCACCATTTCACCCTTACCAGTCGGCGAAGCCGACATTTGAAATTTCAACTCTGAAATCTCAGATGCCGCCCGGAGGCGGCTGGCGGTCTGTTTTCTGTGGCACTTTCCATCCCCGGCAATCTCGCACCGGGGTTCCCGCGTTAACCACGGAACGTCCTGCCCTGCGGAGTCCGGACTTTCCTCCCTTTGGCGAACCAAAGAGCGGCCGATACACTCTGCCTGCAAACGGGGAACATACGCGACGGGTCCCGCCGCGGCGAGCAGTTTTTTCTTCTGTTTTTCGTGTCTTTCATGTCGCCGGGGGTTAACAATCTCGACTGCATGAATGGTAAAAAAATTCACTTCATCGGCATCGGAGGGACCGGAATGAACGGCGCCGCCCAGCTGGCGGCACAGGCCGGATATTCCGTTTCCGGCTCCGACCGGGCACCAGGACTGGAGATTTTCAAGACGCTGGAAAATTCCGGCATCCGCATCGTTCCGCAGGACGGCTCGGGGATTTCCACAGAAATCGGCGCGGTGGTCTACAGCACCGCCATTGAACAGAATAACCCGGATCTCGTTCGGGCGCGCGAACTCGGCCTTCCCCTGCTCCACCGTGCCGATATGCTGGCGCGGCTCTGTAAGGGCAAAGAGGTGATTGCCGTCGCCGGAACCGCCGGCAAGTCTACCGTAACCGGGATGCTCGGATGGATTTTCCAATGCCTGGGAAAAGATCCAACCATTTACTGCGGCGCGCGCATGAACAACTTCGGCGCCTGGATTCGATCCGGAAAATCCAGTCTCTGGATTCTTGAGGCCGACGAAAGCGACCGCTCATTCCTTACATTTCATCCGCGCCATGCGGTCATCACGAATATTTCCGAAGATCATTTTGGACTTTCCGAAGTCCGTAAACTGTTTGCACAGTTTAAAACCCAGGTCAGCGGAATCGTCATAGAACAGCCCGAACCCTTCCGGGAACTGGAGAAAACCGTTTCACTGCCCGGGAAACACAATCTGGAAAATGCGGCCAACGCGCTGACGCTCTGCAAGGCCCTTGGACTCGATATGCAAAACTGCATCGCCGCGCTCGCAACGTTCAACGGGATTGAACGGCGGCTGGAGCGGATCGGTCCGCTGGTGATCGACGACTTCGCGCACAGCCCCGTCAAAATCGCCGCCGCGCTCGAAGCCGTTTCCGGAGAATTCCCCGCCTTTTCCGTTTACTGGCGCCCGCACGGCTACACCCCGCTTTTCCAAGGGCGGGAAGGCCTCCGGAAGGTTTTCTGCGATTTTTTCAGTACTCATGCGGCATGCCGGCTGTTCATTCTTCCGGTTTACTATGCAGGGGGAACCGTGGAGAAAAAAATCACCTCAGAACAGTTTGTCGAACAACTGGCCGCCGCCGGAGTCCCTGCCGAGTTCGTCGAGAGTTTCCAAACGCTGGAAACCCGGCTTCGGGAAGAAAACCTCCCGGTACTCGGCATGGGCGCGCGCGATCCGGAGCTGCCTGAATTCGCCCGGCGCATTGCAAAAGTTATCTGTTAAAAGTTATTTGTTATCAGAAGCTCGAAAAACTACTATTCCCCTCCGATTCCCGTGAACCACTAACCGATACCTGACAATATGATTAAAGCCTCCGACCTGAAAAAGTCCTCTGTGATCGACATTGACGGCACGCCTCACTGTGTCGAAAAAATCAGCATCCATGCCCCGACCGCCCGGGGCGGCAACACGCTTTACAAAGTCCGGTTCCGCAACGTCTCCACCCGAGCGAAAGTCGACAAAACCTATAAGGGGGGCGATGCCCTGCAGGAAGCTTTTTTTGAAACGCGGGAAGTCCAGTATCTCTATAAGACCGGCGACCGCTATGCGTTTATGGATGTGGAATCTTTTGATCAGTTTGAACTGACCGAAGAAGAGATCGAAGACGTTCTCCCTTTTCTGATTGAGGACATGGAAGGAATTACGGCGCTGACCGCCGACGAAAAAGTGCTCGCGGTCCGCCTGCCGCCGACCATTGATCTGAAAATCACGGAATGCTCCCCCTCCATGAAAGGCGCCTCGGCCACCGCCCGTTATAAACCGGCCACGTTGGTCACCGGACTGATTGTTCAGGTTCCGGAATACATCGCCCCGGGCGACATCATCCGGGTGGATACCCAGGAACGCACCTATCTCGCACGGGTGTAACACGTTATCAGAAAGGAGAGAGAGTTATCAAAAGTCAGGGACTGGTTATCGGAAATTTTTTCCTGATAATTGTCACCGATTAACTGATAACCGCCAGCCCATGTTTAAAATCTATAACACGATGTCCCGCACACTGGAGGAACTCGTCCCTCTGGAAGATCACCACGTCCGCATGTACACCTGCGGCCCGACCGTCTACAACTACGCCCATATCGGCAACTACCGGGCCTACATGTTCGAAGACCTTCTTCGTCGCTGGCTGAAGTACAAAGGCTTTAAAGTGACTCAGGTGCAGAACCTGACCGATGTGGACGACAAAACCATTCGCGGTTCCCGTGAAAGCGGCCTCGCTCTGCGTGATTATACACAGAAATACAAAGAGGCTTTTTTTGAAGACCTCAAGACACTCAATATCGATCCCGCCGAGCACTACCCCGCCGCGACCGACTGCATTCCTGAAATGATTGCGCTGATCGAAAGACTTTTTGCCAACGGACTCGCCTATCAGTCGGATGACGGATCGGTCTATTTCCCGATCGATAAATTTAAAAACTACGGGAAACTGGCGCACCTTGACCGGAAAGGCATGCGTTCCGGTGCGCGTGTTGCCCAGGACGAATACGACAAAGAAAATGCCGCCGACTTCGCTCTCTGGAAAGGATATGACGCCGACGACGGCGATGTCTTCTGGGACTCTCCGTGGGGCAGAGGCCGTCCCGGCTGGCACATCGAATGCTCCGCCATGAGCATGAAATACCTTGGCGAAACCTTCGATCTGCATACCGGCGGGGTCGACAACATTTTTCCGCACCACGAGGATGAAATCGCCCAGAGCGAGGGCGCCAGCGGCAAGCTGTATTCAAAATACTGGATGCACTGCGCCCACCTGATGGTTGAAGGCAAAAAAATGTCCAAGTCTGCCGGCAACTTCTACACACTGCGTGAAATTCTTGAAAAAGGCTGCACCGGCCGCGAAATCCGCTATGAACTGATCGGCACACACTATCGCCAGTCACTCAACTTCACCTTCGAATCGCTGGCTGCCGCTCGTGCCTCCCTCACCCGCCTCGACGAATTCTACGCCAAGGTCAACGATGCCGCCGGAAATGAAACGATGGCTGGCGAACTGCCGGGCTGGGCCGTCACCCTCGCTGAAAAATTTGAGTCCGCGCTCGACGACGATCTCAATATCGCCGGCGCGCTCGGTGCGCTTTTTGACGGAGTTCATGAAGGGAACAAGGCCTTTCCGATGGATAAAAAAACGGCACGGGCGGTTTCCGCTCTTTGGAAAAAACTGGATACGGTTCTCGGGTTCCTTGAACCGCCGGCCGCCGACATTCCGGCAGAAATCGTCGCAATGGCCGAAGCCCGCACTGCGGCGAAAAAAGCGAAAGATTTTGCCGAAGCCGACCGTCTGCGCAATGCCATCGCCGCCGCCGGCTGGACCGTTCAGGACACCCCCACCGGCCCCAAACTGAAAAAGAGTTAACTGCTCATAAAATTTCCTACAGATCGGGAACCGTTTCGGGATAGACCTGACCGGAAGAGCTGATTTTGAAAACGTAAATCAGGCCGGGCTTCAGTTTTTTATACACCGCATTGCCGTAAATGGCTTTGATGCCGTCCTGCTGAAGCGCTTCGGGATCATTGGCGAGCTCCCAGACAGCCGACCAGAACATTTTCTGTTCCGGAAGGCGCAGGCGATTCAGCAGGCCCCGGTATCGGGCAGGTACGACCCCGTCCTCTTCAATCGCAAAACCGGCAGACGGAGCTTGATTTTCCCCGTAAACCCGGCGCCAGAGGTAGAGCGAACGCTCCTTGCCGTCGATGACCGCCTGACTGGAAAAGGTAACGATCAAGGCATCGAAATGAACGATGTCGCCCTCGATTTCATATTCCCGTTCCAAAACAGTTTCGAGCGGGTTGCCGCGCGCGGTTTCGACGAAGCGAATGGTGGAGTAGAGGTTGCCGTCGCGGGGTTCCTGCCGGACGACTTTGGCGTAGCCGATCTGCTCTTCCTGCGTGAGGGTGACAATGGCCTGTTTCAGTTTTTTGTTTTCGCCGAGCAGGTCATGGACGGTTTTTGTGCCGTAAAAAAGCGCACCGGCAGCGAAAATGACCGCCGTCAGCACCAGAAGCCCAAAAAAATTTTTTATAAATTTTCTCATCTGTACAATTCCCAGTGATCGGGAGAAATCCTACGCCTGTTTTTCAAACTTTGGAAGAATCCGCCCGCACTCTTTTTTTTGCGTGTCTTTCGTCTCTGCGGCGGTTAACGTCGTTGCCTTATGCGTGGAAAATTCATCACATTGGAAGGACCGGAGGGTTCAGGCAAATCGACACAGGCCAAGATATTAATCCGTCGGCTGGCTGCGTGCGGGATTGAGGCAATTTATACCCGCGAACCGGGCGGGACGGCGCTGGGAGAGGAAATCCGTAATATCCTGCAGCACAATCAGGCCGGCGAAGCCCCCTGTGAGCGGGCCGAACTGCTTCTTTTCGAAGCGAGCCGCAGCCAGCTGGTGGAAAAAGTGATCCGGCCCCATCTCGAACGAGGAGTGTGGGTGATCAGCGATCGCTTTATGGATTCCACAACCGCCTATCAGGGATACGGCCGCGGTCTGCCGGTGGATGAGGTGCAGGCAATCCATCATTTTACCGTCAACAATGTCATTCCCGATCTCACTCTGCTGCTCGATCTGGAAATCGGCGCCGGTTTCCAGCGGGTTACCCTGCGTTATCTCGCACTCGGCGAGTCGGCCGACCGCTTCGAGCAGGAAGATCGCTTTTTTCACGAAAAAGTCCGTTCCGGATACCTGAAACTGGCAGCGGCAGAGCCGGACCGCTTCCGGATCATTAATGCCGCGCAGGAACCGGATGCCGTTGCAACCTCGATTTGGAACAGGATTGCCGATGCCTTCAAGCTCTCAGTTTAGTTCTGCATGGCAGGGAATTGAAACGAGCTGGCAAAACGCTCAGCTGGCACACGCCTATCTGCTGCAGGGGGCACCGCACGGTCCGGCACTTCGCTTTGCCGAAAAACTGCTGAATCTGATTTTCAACGATCACCCGCAGGTTCAAGGTCGCGTCCATCCCGACATCGTCTGGATCGAGCCGCAAAGCAAGAGCCGGCAGATCGGAATTGATGAAGTTCGTAATCTGATTCGTCAACTTTCGCAAACCTCCTTCGCCGGCGGCTGGAAAGCGGGCGTGATTCTGTCTGCCGACCGCATGACCGATCAGGCGGCCAACGCGCTGCTGAAGACGCTGGAGGAACCCTCGTCCCGAAGTCTGCTGCTGCTGATCACCGACCAGCCGCAGTCGCTGCTGCCGACGATTTCCTCGCGCTGTCAGCGCATTTCGCTCCTTGATGAGGACGAGGAGATTTCCAGACACTGGAAAGATCCTCTGCTCGACCTCCTCAGTGAACTGCCGCCGGAAAACGCGCCGGAGGCCGGATGTTTCGCAAGCCGTATAACCGGCCTGCTCGACGAACTCAAAAAAGAGTTTGAAACGGAGGAAGCCGACCGGCTGCCCGCGGACCTGTCCGCCAAAGAGGCAAAGGCGCTGCTCGATGCCCGTTCGACCGCGAGGATGATTGAGGCCCGGACCGAAATTCTGCGCATGATGCTTCTCTGGCAGCGCGATGTGCTGATGCTGGTGCTGGAACAGGATGAAGCCGTCCTGCATTTCGCGGGGAAACTGGCCGCGCTGAAGAAACAGGCGCTGTGCTGCACACGTGCAGATGCGTTGCAACGCCTCCGCGCAGTGGAAGAAACGGCCCGCCGGTTTGACCGGAATCTGCCGGCGGAACTGGTGATGAATCACTTTTTCGGGCAGTTTATTCAGCCGCGGAGCACGTTGACCAGTGCCTGCAGGGCGAGGACGTAGCCGTAGCCTTTGAAGCCCATGATCTGCCCGACACATCCCGAAGCCGTCAGGCTTCTATGGCGGATTTCCTCGCGGGCGTGGGTGTTGCTCAAATGCACCTCAACCGCCGGAACCGCATCGGCAACCGCTTTGATGGCATCGGACAGTGCAAGACTGGTGTGAGTGAATGCGGCAGGATTCAGGATGATCCCGTCAAATTTCCCGCGGGCGTCTCCGATCCAGGTGATGAGATCGCTCTCGGCGTTGCTCTGACGGAATTCCAGCGCAACGCCCCCGATTGTTTCGGCGCAGGCCGCTAAATCCTTTGCGATGGAATCGAGGGTTTCCGTACCGTAGATCTCCGGCTCACGTGTGCCAAGCAGGTTCAGATTCGGGCCGTTCAG
>JASKKX010000046.1 GCA_030153935.1 Verrucomicrobiota bacterium
TGCGCCTGCTCCTGTATGCGTTCCAGAACGGCAAAAAGCCGTCCGAGAACGTATCCGATGTTGTCGTATGTTTTATCCAATGCCATGGAGACCTCCTTCTGGTTTGATTTTGAAATTCTGGTGTTGCGGGCAAGGCACCCTTTAATAATCGATGCGCGGGCAAAGCCGACCGCCTGTTCCGCTTTGCATCGGCGAATGGCGTTGGCAAAGAGCGTGCGCGGATATGCTGTTCCGGTCAGAACCGCCCGTGCGACATCCCCGCCGAGATTCGGCGGAATATTATCCGCCTTCCGCTCCGCTGCCGTGGAAACCAGCAACTTGAACAGCGACAGGAATTCCGGATCGTGAGGAGCACGCACCATTTCCAAATCCTGAAAATGCTGCGCGATACGTTCCTTGATCTCCTTTACATTACCGTCATACCAGAAGCGAACGGCGATGCGGGAAGCGTTGGGAGCAAGTCCCAGAACGTAAAACGGCTGGTCGGCCTCCTGCGGCGGAATTCCGGTTTTAACGGCGGAAAGCAATCCGCGAATTTTGTCATAGCTGACCGACTCTTCACCTTTCGGCGGCGCGAGGAATGAATGGAAATCCTGTTCAAAATCGCATGGATTCTTCGCCCAGAAAACCGTACTGGCATCGCCCACCTGCATCCGCTGGTTTTCGGAAGCCAGCAGATAATTAAGCGCTGTGGTATAGGCAAACTCGGCGGACTGCCCGACCGGAGCGTTGTAGCCCTGTTTCTTGCCGAATGAACGAAACGCATCCAGATTGAACGAAACAATATTTGCGCCACTGGATTGAGCACCCCAAACCCCTTTGATCGAGGTGTGAAGTTCGGCAGGCACATCGTCTTTTCCGCTGATCGCACAAACCTGTGTTTTCCCTTTAGGAACTGCATTTTCAAGAATGGCGGCAACCACATCAGGACGTTGGCAGATTAATCGTGCCTCATCAGAAAGAACAAAGGAAATATTCCCTCCCGATTCTTCGAGATCATTCCACAGGGCGTGATCGAAGACCGGCCGAAAATCACCATTTTTCAAAAAAGAGAGCACGGCCTGAACCCCAGCATCCGAACAATTCGAAAAGGCTTCTTCGATACGTGCCGTGAAAGCCTCCAACTGTTGCTTCCCTCGTTCGGGCTTAGAGGGATTCAGTCCAAAGATATATGCTGTTGTATCCCACAATAAATTAGCAGCAATGCCGGAAGAGCGCTTCACCCCTTTGGGAACCAGAGTCGGACGGCCTTTTCGCTTTTTACCGGAACCTTCCCGCGCATCACGCAGGTTTGCGAACGACCCGTCTTCGTTGAGCACGATGAGAAAATCAATCGCTTTGCGCTCAAATCCCGGTGGAGCAATGTCAATATTCGGGTCGTCGGCGAGGCGCTGATAATAATCGGCCAAGGCTTTGAGGATCATGAGCGCACCTCCACATTTTGCAGGTTGATGGAGCCGTTTTCCATCTGCGCATGGAAAAACTGCGGCATGGGTTGTTTACCGGAATAGTCCATGTCGTACAGCATCCAGCCGAGATCTTTGGTTTTTCCATTGGTTGGGAAATTGTCCGCATCCTTCGGAATAAACTCAAAATCAACCGGGAATTCGCGGCAGCCGAAATAGGGACGGTGAAAGCACTGCCCCTGAGAGGCGCGGCGGATAAACATCTGCTCAAATTTGGTGATCGTGTCTTCCGCACCCGCCTGTTCCGTCATTTCAAATTCCGCGTGAATGACATAGGCCACATCACGGAGGAAAAGTCCCGCCCGCTGCTGACGCTGGTCTTCAACATAAAGGCCCAGGTCGCCGCTTCCGCTGTTCATGGCAGTCTGTACGTTCCGAGCCGAAATAACGGCTCCGACCTCATTGCGGCGCACCGACTCCCATTTGATGGGGTTAAGCACATCAATCTGCAGGATGTCCCATTTGATTGCGGGCTTCCAAAGGATCGCCTCCAGAATTCCGCGCGCCGCCGACGGAGTCATCACCTCGTACGAAACCCGTTCCACTTTCATTTCCGGACGGGTGAAACAGGCGTTTTCGCCGCTCACCTTGAGCCGGAAGGGATTGCTTTTGTTCATCTGTTTTCCTCCTAAATGATTGTTGTGTCTGGTTCGTAGCCGTCGAGTTCATCCGGCGGGATGAAACCAAACCGGTCGGTATAAAGCCCTTTATTGAGCAGGTAACAGGTGCCGGGATATTCCGGCAGCTCGCGGGCATGGCCGCCATCAAGCAACTGCCACATCACTTTTTTCGGAATACTGACGGTATAGCGCTGGAGCTTACGAAAGAGACTGCGGGCATCCCATTCGATCAGTTTATCCACGACATCCGGCGATTCGCCGAACGGAATAATCAGCGGAAGCTGCCAACCGTCATCAATCAGCCGGAAGTGGTCGGCGGCCGTTCGAAAGCTGTATTCGAGATGTTTGCCCAGCAGCCTGACAATGTTTTTCTCATCCAGCGAGTGCTCTCCGAGCTGAAAGAACCGTTGCGCAAAGTAACGGGAAAATGTCTCCGGGAAAAAAATCTGCGACAAGCGGTCATCCCGAAGATGCTCCATGGTCAGCGATGCGGGCGACCGGACATACTCCGGCTGATCCTGCGGAACAAACACAACGGTTTTCCCAAGGTTTGGAAGTTTTCCTTCGCGATTGCAGCGCCCGGCGGCCTGGGCAATCGAATCGAGTCCGGCCAAGGCGCGATATACAACCGGAAAATCGAGATCAACCCCCGCCTCCACCAGCGATGTGCTGACCACAAAAAGCGGATTATCCCGATCCGGGAGTTTCTGCCTGATTTTTTCCAGGGTTTGGAAACGGTGTTCCGCGCACATGTTCGTTGAAAGATGAACGGTCTGATCCTCGGGAAGCAGTTGACTCAACATGCGGGCATCTTTTTTTCGGTTCACAATGCACAGTACCGATTGTCCTTCGGCCTGAACGGATTCCGCGATCTGTTCATACGCAACCGGGTCGAGATTTGAGAATCGTTCAACGCGAACCCGCTGAAGCTTTTCCGTCAGTCGGTCGGGCCGCTGCATGATCTCGGTTACAGACTCAAAACCTTCCCTGAAATTGAAATCAAAATTTTCGGTTTTGGTCAGCACGGGCTGAGTGGCCGTGCATAGAACCGGCGTTACTCTGTAATGTCTGTGGAGCTCTCTTATTGCCGATACCACCGGACGCAGAAACTGAGGCGGCAGGCATTGGGCTTCATCGAAAATCACGACGCTGTTGGCGATATTATGCAGTTTCCGGCAACGGCTGGTTTTGCAGGCGTACAACGACTCAAAAAACTGAACGCCGGTCGTCACGATGATCGGGGCATCCCAGTTTTCCGATGCCAGCCGTCGCCGGACAGTTTCCCTTGTCTCGTCATCATCCAATACGTTGCAATGATGCTCCAGCACCGCGTTTTCAAACCCCGGGATGCTCCTGAAAACAGAGGCTGTCTGTTCGATAATGCTGGTGTACGGAATCACATAAATGACCCGCCGTTTCCCGTGCTTTACGGCGTGCCGAAGCGCAAACGCCAAAGAGGAAAGAGTCTTGCCTCCTCCCGTCGGGACGGTCAGAGAGAACGCGGCGGGAGAACAGTCCGCCATTTCACGGCAACGCGCTAAAACCTGAGCGCGAATTTGATTTACATCTGTGTCCTCAGCGTTGCGACAGAGTCCATCCATATGCCGGTCAAAGGCTTCAAGCAGGTCGCTCAGCGTCGGATATTCCGTCTGCCGAAGCTTTTTCCTGCCGCTATCCATGAAGGATTCGGTGTCAAGAAAGTCCGCATCCACGACACAGGAGAACAGCATACGGATCAGGAAGGAAATATCCGCACGCGGTTCCTGAAGCAACATTCCGGGTGGAGCCGGTTCAGGCTGCGTCTTCATCTTATCCGGAACGTTTTTAAGAATTTCGTCCGATTCGTGGAAACACCGCATCTTTGGTTCGAGCGCCTTCGCTCCGGTTTCAGCCGATGAAAAATCGGCCAGTCCGGCGTGATGCCCCATGATCAGCCAGCAGAAGATCCGCTCCATTCCTCCGTGCATCGTCTGCTGCGCCCAGTGACCGCCCGCCTGCGAATGAATCACTTTCCCCGGCTTGGTTTCCAGATGGCACTCAATGCCGTTCGCATCAAAAAGCTTCTTTTGAAACTCGTTGGAATATTTCCCCAGATCATGCCAAAGACCGGCAAGTCGTGCCCATTCGTCCCCGCCGAACGGGCGGGCAAAATCCGCCGCGAGTCTTGCAACATTTTTAAGGTGTGCATCCAGCAACTGCCAGTGTGCCGGCGGTTCTCCATTCTTGCTGTGGGCGTAAAAGGCCATCGGGTGTTTCCCAGAACGGAATAATGATAGCACCCAAACGATAAGAAAGCGAGGCGGCTTTTTTCTTTTTTACTTAAAACAAGAGTCAATGACTCTTGTTTTTATGTTTGAAGGTAAAACAGGCTGCGGGTCGGATTATGCCTTCGATTCTGTACGCCGATGACGATAACGCCGCGACTGACGGTGCGCCATTCGCCGATAGACGGCAGGCCAAATGCAGTCGCGCAATTCCCGGTTGAAGATTACCTTGTGCGTCAAGCTGAACAGGTCGAGCCGCGCCTTGCGGCACAGGGAGATCCAGATGTCACCCAGGACGCGATCGAAGACGCGCTCATCGAAGCAGCGCGCACGGCAATTGGCCGCACGCAGTCGGCAGAGCCAATCCCGGGCCCACTCGAGGTACGCCGCATCGGGAACGAACCAGGAGCGCGGTCGCGACAACAGGAAATGCCGCAACACTTCGTCCTCCGTCGGCGTCAGACCCAGCCTTTCGATCTGACGGCGCAGGACGGGCAGCTGACAGGCGGTGACGCGGTCGCGGTCGCCGGAAACATGCGCGTCATGGCGCCGGAATGCGACCAGCACGTCAGGCAGGTTGGCCAGGGGATAGACACAACTCAGGCGGGCGAACAGCTCGAAATCCTGAGAGACGACAAAGCGTTCATCATAGCGGAAGCGGCGCATGATCGCGCTGCGCGCCATGATCGACGTTTGGGTGATGCGGCAGCGGAACAGCAGCTGCGCGGCGATTTCGTCCGGTGCGGTCGGGCGTAATTTCATGCCTTTGTCAACCGTTTTTCCGGCTGTGTCAACAGTGCTCTTCTCACTGCCCACCAGCGCGACATCCGGATGGGCATCGAGAAAGGCCACCTGACGCGCCAACCGTTCGGGAGCGGCGATATCGTCGCTGTCGAGCATGGCGATGTATTCGCCGCGTGCCAGATCCAGCCCGCGATTGCGCGTCCAGGGAACGCCCCGGTTCCCGGGATTGCGTGCCACGCGAATGCGCGGATCAGTGTAAGTGGAGATGATCTCCAGACTGCGATCGGTCGAGCCGTCATCGATGACCAGCAGTTCGAAATCGGCGAAGGTTTGCGCCAAGACGCTGTCGATCGCCTCCGCGACATAGCGTTCCTGATTATAGACGGGGATGAGCACAGTGACTTGCGGATCAGCGGTCATGAGAGCCTGAATCTCCCGTAAAGCAGGGGGTCATCCAGATGGTTCCGTACGGTTTGAGGCTTGTTCCCAACAAAATGAAAGCTCATTGCCGTTCCGTCCTTTCACTGTTTCCGCAGTGTGTATTCAGATGCTGTATTCACAGCTGCCGCGGCAACTGCCCCGCTTCTGCTGCGGGTCTCACGATCGTACTTCATCGTTATGTACGTTGATGCTACCACTGACCCGACAAAAAAAACGAACCATTTTTACCGTCCTTTGTTTTTCTGTTTGGCGATCAGCAGCTGTCGGTCAGCATCGGTAAACAGGTTCTCAGACGGCAGTTCAGCCATTCCCGCAGTGGCGGATATCGTTATGGGCTGTGCAGGCAAGCCGCCGCATTCCATTTTGTTTTCAAAAAAGCGCTCTGTGAATTTCCGGGCAGCGGGAAGAGTGGTTTCAGGCAGGATGACGGCGAATTCGTCGCCGCCGATGCGGCAGACGATGTCGGCTTTGCGGGCGGTTTCCAGCAGAAGCTGCGCGAAGGTTTTCAAAACCGCATCGCCTGCTTCGTGACCGCGGGTATCGTTAACGGTTTTAAAGTCGTCCAGATCGAACAGGACGAGACTGAGGACACGATTGTAGCGGCGGGCGGTTTCGATGTTCTGCCGCAGCGCTTCATCAAAAAAGCGGCGGTTATAAAGGCCGGTGAGCGGATCGCGCACAGTCTGTTCGGCCAGCTCGGCGGCAAGTGTGCGCACATCGGCGGGCGCTCCGATTTCGGCGAGGCGGCGCTGGAGACGATCAGGCACGGTGAAAAAGGAGGAAGAATTCAGCATAGACCCAGGAAATGAATTCCGTGAGAACATGTTTTACTCCGGCACTGTAACGATACCAGTGATTCAGGTGATATCGCGGCGGTGCAACGGCAACGACGCCCAGCGGATAGTCTTTGCCGAAAACGTCGCGGTAAAGAAGATAGGAACGGCGCGCATGTGCGCCGATGGTATAAAGATTGGCGGATTTCCCAAACAGTCCGAGAATTTCCAGTTTCCGGCGGGCCGCCCGGGCGGAGACGTAGGTGCGGTCGTGAACTGTATCCGGAGCAGGAATTGAAATGATCGAATCGGCAGGGATACCCATTTCCACCAGCCGCACGGCACCCAGATCCGCATAGTTGTCGTAGTTGAGGATTTTCTGTCCGAACGTAATGGGACCGCCGGTCGTAATCACAATCTGACCGGGTCGGACAGTCTCTGCAACCATTTTAATCTCTTCATCCGCCAGCCAACCTTCGATAATCACCATTTCTGCTTCCGGCAGTTGACGAGTCTGTGCCAAAAACGGATAAAGGCCCCGAATCATGACAATCCCGGCCAGAAGCAGAAAAAACACGAACAGGATGAACCCCGTTGGAGTCGGCAGCCAGACCGCTGTTTTACGGAGGAGTTTCATGCAGGGCGGTATAGCTTTTCAAATCGTCCGAAACAATTTATATTTTTTTATGGAAAACTTTCGGGGACGGGGGTTGACACGGCATGACCCCCTCGTATATTTTCCCCGCCTTGCATTTGAACCGGAAAGATTTGTAATGAAGACATTTGTAGCAAACGAAAATGATATTAAACGTGAATGGTTTGTCATCGACGCAACGGATAAGTCGACAGGCCGTTTAGCTGTATTTATTGCCGACATTCTGCGCGGCCGGAATAAGCCCACTTACACGCCTCATGTGGACACCGGAGCGTTTGTGATTGTCGTGAATGCCGATAAGGTGAAGTTGAGCGGCAATAAAGAAGGAAAGAAAGTGTATCAGGATTACAGCGGCTTTAACAGTGGCCTGAAAAAACGCACCGCCGCAATGATCCGCGAAAAAGACCCGACACGCATCATTTCGCAGGCGGTTGAAGGAATGCTGCCGGACAATCGCCTGATGCGCGGTACGATTAAACGTCTGAAAGTGTATGCCGGACCCAATCATCCGCATGCGGCACAGCAGGTCAAAACACTCGAATTTAACGGCTAGAAACAGGAGAATATTGTGGTAGCAGCGAAAAAAACTGATGAATTTGCAGCAACAGGCCGGCGTAAAACTTCCGTGGCCCGTGTCCGCCTGGTTAAAGGTTCCGGCGCGATCATTGTGAACAACAAGAAAGTCGACGAATATTTTGATACAAAAGATATGGTCGATATCGTCCGCCGTCCGCTGATCCTCGTCGATCGTGAGGCCCAGTATGACGTCATCGTTTCGGTTAAAGGCGGCGGCAAGGTCGGCCAGTGCGGCGCCATCGCTCACGGGGCTTCCCGTGCGCTGATCTCTGCGGAAGAAGAACTTAAGCCGATTCTGAAAAAAGCCGGGATGCTCAGCCGCGACGCGCGCATGAAAGAGCGCAAGAAGCCCGGTCAGCCCGGTGCCCGCAAACGCTTCCAGTTCTCCAAGCGTTAAGCCGTCCGGCAATTACGAAAGGTCCCGGTACTCCTTCGAGTCCGGGGCTTTTTTTTATTTCTCAACCGTTGCCGACTGTGTAATCCTGTATCTATGTTTAATCACAAACAGACCAAGAACAGGCTGCCTTTGCCGCAGGGTTTTTCAGCGGCCGGAATCTCTGCCGGCATCAAAAAGAAAAACAGTGACATGGCCTTGATCGTCTCAGAAACACCGGCGGTCAGTGCGGCGGTTTTTACAACGAATCAAATCAAGGCGGCTCCTGTAAAATGGGATCTGCGCGTGGTTAAACACGACTGCGCTCAGGCCATCGTGATGAACAGCGGAAATGCCAATGCCTGCACCGGAGTACAGGGCATGACAGACACCGAAGTCATGGCCGCACTCACCGCGGGAAAGCTCGGCATCCAACCTCTCAACGTCTTCGTCTGTTCCACCGGAACCATCGGGAAACCGCTGCCGATGGAAAAAATCTCTGCCGGAATTGAAAAACTCTTTGAGCACCTCTCGCCGGAAAACGGAATGGATGCCGCTGAAGCGATGATGACCACCGATCGGGTCAGCAAAACGGTCACTGCGGAAATTGAAATCAAGGGTAAACCCGTCCGGATTACCGGGCTCGCCAAAGGATCCGGCATGATCGAGCCGAATATGGCCACCATGCTTGCATTTATCCTGACGGATGCCGCAGTGGAAAAGCACGGCCTTCAATGTCTGCTGCGTGTCGCTGCCGACAGCAGTTTCAACCGCATTACAGTCGACGGGGACCGCAGTACCAACGACAGCGTCATTTGTCTTGCCAATGGCATGGCCGGTAACGACGTGCTCTCCCGTGATTCCCAGGATTGGACTCTGTTCCGCCATACTCTGGAAAAAATTCTTTTTGACCTGGCCATGATGATTGTTAAAGACGGCGAAGGGGCAACACGGGTCATTACCATTAAGGTACGCGGCGCGGCATCTCACGGCGAGGCCGATGAAGCCGCTCGCGCCATTGCCAATTCCATGCTCAACAAAACGGCCTGGGCGGGCAACTGTCCCAACTGGGGGCGGATTATGGATGCCATCGGCTATTCCTATGCGCAGGTGCAGGAGGATAAAGTCGACATTGATTATGATGACCTTCCCGCAGTGCGCGGCGGTACGGCTGCCGGAACATCGGAAGAAGAACTGATTCAGGCGGTGTCCAAGGAGGCGTTTGTTATCCATATCAACCTGAATCTCGGCAGAGGCGAAGCCATTGTATATACGTGCAACTGTACCGAAGACTATGTGCGGATTAACGCCGAATAAAACAGGAACAGACCCATGCAACAGATGATAGAAAAGGCCTCCGTGCTGGTTGAAGCGCTACCCTACATCCAGAAATTCAGGGGAGATACCGTCGTCGTCAAATTCGGCGGCAGCATCATGGAAAGCGAAATCGGCTACCGAAACATCCTTAAGGACGTCGCATTCATGGAATGCGTCGGCCTCCAGCCGGTGATCGTGCATGGCGGGGGGAAAGCGGTTTCAAAAAAAATGCGGGAAGCACATATCCAGCCCACCTTTGTTCAGGGCCTGCGGGTAACCGACGAACAGACAATGGGCGTTGTTGAAAAAGTTCTGAATAATGAAATAAATCCGCATCTTGTCGAAATTCTCCAGAACTACGGCGGCAAAGCGCGCGGTATTCACGGCGAGGATATCCTTTGCGTAAAAAAACATACCGCACGCGATCCGCAGAGCAGCGCGGAACTCGACTGGGGGTATGTAGGCAAAGTGACCGAAGTCGATATCGAGCCGGTTAAGGCCTTTCTCAATGCAAACATCATTCCGGTCATTACTCCGCTGGGCAGAGGCCCGGACAAAAAAATTTACAATATCAATGCCGATGAAGTCGCCAATGCCGTTGCGCGGGCGCTTCATGCGCGCAAACTGGTTTTCTTAAGCGACGTGCCCGGTCTGCTGCGGGATCCGGAAGATCCTTCTACGCTGATCACCAGCCTGCATCTGGACGACATTGAAGAACTGATTGAACGGGGAATCATTTCCGGCGGCATGCTGCCGAAAATAGGAGGCGCAGTCGAAGCGCTTAAGGCCGGGGTCAGCAAGGTCCATATCATTGACTCATTCCTGCCCCACTCTCTGCTGCTTGAACTTTTCACCGACAAAGGGGTCGGAACAGAGATTGTGAATTAATTATGAAAACTTCTGAAATTATTGAGTTGCATAAAAAATATGTCATGCCGACCTATGCACCGGGCCTCGTGCTCGTCAAAGGGGCGGGAACAAAAGTCCAGGATGCCGACGGGAACGACTATCTCGATTTCCTCGCCGGAATCGCCGTACTCAATCTCGGCCACTGCCATCCGGCGGTCGTGAAAGCGATCCAGCAGCAAGCCGAAAAACTGATTCACGTGTCCAACATCTATTATAACGAAAACCAGCCGCGACTCGCTCAGGCCCTCGCGGAACGCTCCATGGGCGGCAAGTGCTTTTTCTGCAACTCCGGAGCCGAAGCCAACGAAGGGCTCATCAAACTCGCGCGGCTGTGGGGTTCCGACAAAGGAAAATATGAAGTCATCACCATGAAAAACTCCTTTCACGGGCGGACACTTGCGACATTAACCGCGACCGGCCAGGAAAAGGTGCAGAAGGGGTTCTATCCCCTGCCCGAAGGGTTTCGGTATGCCGAATTCAATAACATCGAATCGTGCCGTGCGGCGGTAACAGAAAAAACCGCAGCCATTCTTGTCGAAGCCGTTCAGGGCGAAGGCGGCATTGTTGCCGCCGACCCGGAATTTATTAAAGGACTGCGCGCACTCTGCGATGAAAAAGGACTGCTGTTGCTCTTCGATGAAGTACAGGCCGGTATCGGGCGGACCGGAAAATGGTTCGCCTTCCAGAACTATGAGGTTCGTCCGGATGCCTTTTCACTCGCCAAAGCGCTCGGCAACGGGTTTCCTATCGGCGCAGTTGTCGCCGCCCCGAATACAGCGGATGTTTTTCATCCCGGCAATCACGCCACGACTTTCGGGGGAACGCCGCTGGCCTGCGCCGCCGCTCTCGCCGTCATTGAAACCATCGAAAAGGACAATCTGCTCGAAAATGCACAAAAGATGGGGGCCCTGCTGGTTGAAAAACTTCGGCAGACTGCTGCCCGATACGACTGGATAGAAGGTGTGCGCGGATGCGGGCTGATGGTTGGACTGGTGCTCAACGACAGCGCCGCTCCACTGCAGAAACTGCTTCAGGACAAAGGACTTCTCACTCTGGCCACCGCGGGGCGGGTTCTGCGGATGGTCCCGCCGCTCATTGTCACTGCCGAGGAAATTGAACACGCCGTTGCACTGATTGATGAAGCCTGCGCCGAACTGAATGCCGCACGATGAATCGTGAAACCTTTCAGGTAAAACCGCACGAGGACGGTCTGCCGTTGGTGGACGTTCTTTCCGAACGGCTCCGCTGTTCGAAAAAACAGGCGCGGGTTCTGCTTGACGCACGCCAGGTCTTTGTAAATGGCAAACGCATCTGGATGGCCAAACACACGCTTAAGCTGAAAGACGTGATTGAAACCGTCCGCCCGGAAGCCAAATCAAAAAAGATTGCCATTCTCAAACGCACAGGTGACCTGATTATTGTGAACAAACCGTCCGGAACGGTCACGAACGACAGTTCACGCAGTCTTGAAGTGCGCCTGCGGCATGAGCTGGAGAATCCGCAGTTATGCGCCGTGCATCGGCTCGACCGCGATACATCAGGCTGCGTAATCTTCGCCGCCGACAGCCGTGCCAAAGAAAAAATGATTCCGCTCTTCAGGGAAGAACAGATCGTCAAAATCTACCGTGCCATCGCCATCGGCCGCGTATCCGACCAGCTTAAAACCATCACGCGCGATATCGACGGCGACTCGGCAACCACCCTGGTGAATGTGCTCGACCGCAACCGCGATGCAAGCTATCTCGAACTGCGGATTCAGACCGGCCGCACCCATCAGATCCGCAAACACCTCGCCGCCGTGCGCCATCCCGTTCTGGGGGACAAGGATTATGCCGGCGAGCAGCGCGGAAACCCGTTGTTCCGGACGGTTCCGCGCCAGATGCTGCATGCCTATCGACTGCTTATTCCTGAGTCCGATGACAGGGCTTCACTGCGGGTTACCGCGCCGGTTCCGGACGACTTTCGGGCCGTTCTCAATACACTGAAACTGAAGTAAACCGACGAGATGCCGGCACAAAGAAAAACAAAATCCCGCCCTGCAGGACGGGATTTCGTTTGTCAGCGAGCGCTTATTATTCATCCATGGGCGGAGACGGGGGGCAATCCGGATATTTTCCGTGGTCCGGACGCATCCGGCCGCCTTCATCCCGGGGGCCCATCGGTTCTTTTGAGAGAATCCGCTCGACCATGTTATCAATCCGCTGCTCCCGATTTTCTTCAGCCTGTTCCATTTTTTCACGCAGTTTTGCCAATTCCTGTTCCGCCTGTTCGAGACGCGCCTGATGCATCTCATGAATCTGATCATCAACTATTGACAGTTTGCTGCGCAGCTCGCCGACCAGTTTCTCTTTTTTTACCGGATCGGTTTCGTTGCGGGCGGCTTCGCCCAATCTCATGATTTCATCACGTTCCGCTCTCATCTGCTGCATCCGTTCGCGACTCATATGCGAATGCATTCTCATTTCGCCCCGTTCGGGGTCCTGAGAACTGCGACCTCTCATTCCCGGTCCCGGCTGATCCATAGGCTGCATCCGTTCGCGACCCATATGCGAATGCATTCTCATTTCGTCCCATTCGGGGTCCTGAGAACTGCGGCCTCTCATTCCCGGTCCCTGCTGATCCATAGGCTGCATCCGTTCGCGACCCATATGCGAATGCATTCTCATTTCGTCCCATTCGGGGTCCTGAGAACTGCGACCTCTCATTCCCGGTCCCGGCTGATCCATCATAGGTGGTTCTTCATCCATCGGATCATCCGTCAGACCGGCGCTCCAGACAGTTGAAACCGTGCCGGCAGTCAATCCGGCGATTAATAAAAAATTCATCCACTTTTTCATTCTTTTTCTATCCTTTCAGATTGTTCCATTTTAGTAAACCTACAGACCGGATCCGACCGCAAGGGACGGAATCCGATCTTCCGGATTAATCGGGTTCTCCTCCCCAGCACGATCGTTCCATGTATCCGGTTTTGTGACCAAAGACAGGACAATGGAAACGGAAATGAGAATGCATTCCCGTCCAGCCCTTTCCCGGCCTCTGGAATCGCCCGAACCGGGACTGACTCATCGACGAAGGGCTGTCTGTTAAACGGTCCGTCTGGACAGCACTCCAGACCGTTGCTGCCGCTCCAACGCTCAATCCGGCGATTACTAAAAAGCTCATCCACTTTTTCATAATTTTCTTCTCCTTGTTTTATATTTCCATTATGTCAAGCGGATCGCCTGATATGGCCAGAATCAGGTTCTCCAGTTCGCTCATATCCTCTTCGAGAGGATCGTTCCACACATTCAGTTCTGCTGTCACAGATACGACATCGGAAACTGAAGGGTTCTGTTTTCCATGAAAAGTCCAAAGGCCGGTTGCGAGCAGCAGACAGGCCGCCAGCGCAAAAACCGGCTTGAGCAACCGGACCACAGTCCGGGCAGGTGTTTTTTCAGCACGAAGCCGGGAGTCGATCCGGCGGGCGGCCCACGGGTCGGGCGCTGTATCGTTTTCGACAATGGCCTTGCTTATAGTGTTCAGCTCATCGCGCATTCTGCGGGCGTTTCCCGATACCGCCAGCTCACGGGTAAGCCGCCGGCGCTGTTTCGCTGTCAGCTCACCGGTCTGTTCAAGAAGAAGCATTTTTTCGATTTTTCCAGGTTTCATGATCCAGCCTCCTGTAGATCGCGGTAATCTCCTGCCAGTTCCTTGCGAAGTTTGGATACCGCATACTGCATGCGGGCCAAAGCCGTATTGATCGAGCATTTCTGTATCTTGGCGATTTCCCTGAAACTCAGGCCCGCCTGCATGCGCAGCCAGAAAACTTCGCGCTGTTCAATCGGCAGTCCGGCTGCAGCAGATTCAATGCGCGCACCGAGATCGCGTCCGCCGGTTTCTCTGTCGGGACCCGGCTGCGAAGCGGCCAGCAGTTCACCGACCGCGATCCCGCCTTCCGTTGCCGGCGTCTCAAACGAAAGAACCGGTTTGCGCCTCCGCACCCGGTCAATCATAAGATTGTGAGCGATGCGGAACAGCCAGCTGAGCAGATTTTTCTGCCGGTAACGGTTCATATTTTTAATCGCTCTCACCCAAACCTCCTGAAATACCTCATCCGCGTCTTCGCGACCTTCTGAAATGCGCAGAATAAACCCGAACAGCGGTCGTTTATATTTCTCGACCAGTGTGCCGAGGGCTTCGGCATCGCCTTTACGATAAGCTGCCAGCAGTTTTGCATCTTCGTCATCCATGCGGGTTGTCTTTCTTCCGACGGTTTTCATGCCATATAACGGAAGCGCGAGGAGTTTATTGCAAAAAATATTTTTTATGACGCGGTTCTGTTTGCAAACAGCGGTTTTAAATGCATCCAGGCGGCAAGGGCGGTGTTCCATACGTCTCTATAGACAGCGACGGTTTCCGGGTAAAGAATCGTCCACGCGCCGTGAACGGTTGGAGCCCCGATTGCAATCATCCAAAGCGCCACGAAAAAGAGATTGGCAAGATAAATGACAGTATACGAAAAAAGCCGACCGTTCTCCTGAACATCCGGCTGATGCCGACTCAGCATATAGACCGTGAACGTAACATGGAAACCCCAGGTCAGGCCGATTGCCGCCATCCCCCAGGGTTCATAACCGCTCAGATCAAAGAAAAATCCGGCTGCGTACCAGACCGCGATCACCAATCCGGTGTAAAACGGGAAAAAATACGGTGCCAGCGCGATGATGAAGTTGCTTTTTGAAAGCATCACATGACCGCCGCTCTTCCCAACCTTCATCCTCCCGACCTTCGCGCCCATCAACAGCCCCCACGCCGCATGAGTCATTTCATGAGCCAGTACATACGTGCGGAAGGGTCGCGGCAGCAGAAAAAAACCGAGGGAGGAAACCGCGAAACCGGTCGGCAGCGCCCATTCCGTCCAGACGGATGTTCCCGTCGGAACCGTCTTCAGCAGAGAATAAAGAGCTTGTGAGAACGCCCAGCAGAGCGGAAGCAGAGCCAGCCCTATGATGAATTTCAGAAACTTTTTCACTTTGGAAAACCTAGCAGGCTGAATGAAGGTTGACACTCCAAAAAACATCACGTATAACCCCCGTCTCTTTAGACCTTTGCGGGGGTATAGCTCAGTTGGTAGAGCGCTTGAATGGCATTCAAGAGGTCAGGGGTTCGACTCCCCTTACCTCCACCACTATAAAGTGTTGGTCGTCAGTTCCTTAGAGAATCTTCTCATTCACAAATCCCTCCTGTACGCGGGAATGTGCGGCGTAAAGTGTGGCTTTGCCCCGTTTGATTTCCCGCCTTGTGCCAAAACAACGCAACAGGGAGAAGATCATGGGACTGGAACTGAGAAGAGATCAAAATCACAACCTCCGCTCGAAATGGTGATATGGCGTTTGAATGTTTCCGCACTCTGGCCAATGCCAATTTGAACAACCCCTTTGCAGGTATCCCGCGCTGCTCTCTGCAAACCGTCCTCCGTCAGCCGTTCACCGAAAAGGAGTTGAATGCCATCCTTGAAAATTGCGACGCGATGATCCGCCCGGTGGTTCTGGTGGCCATGTGCCCCGCCATGCGGCGCGGCGACTGCTGCAAACTCAAGTGGGACTCGGTTGATCTGAAAAACGATGCAGGGATCAAAAACACCCAATCCGACAACGAAAACGCCAGCCAGAAAGCCAGCATCAAAGATTTCCACTCCCTGCGCACCACGTGGATCACCATGGCACTGACCGCCAGCGCTGCTGTCGGGAGCGTCGGGTGTCGAGTGGCATGGGAACTCTGGTTTTTGAACACCCCATTCATCAATCAGGGAGACCGCCGTGAACGCTGCGCAGACCGCATTTAAATGATGCATTTATGGGGACAGTCTTCCCCCGTTTTTCAAAGCCAGTCTGCAAGCTCCTCCATCAGATGGTCTTCGGAATACGGGCGGCCAAGGATATCAGACTCTCGCAGGTCGCACGCGCACTGGAGGAACCGGTTACATTTAAGAAAACCGAAGAGCGTCTGTCGCGCAAAACATCCAGACTAAAGGGCTGGATGCGAAACTCAATCAACTTATTGCCGCTGAGGTGCCAAACGGATCAAACAGGATACGCTGATCAGTGTCGGACCAACCGACAGCCGCAGAGAATACGCCCGGAAGATGCCCTATCTGGCTACGATTCATGATGACAGTTCCGGCGAGCTGGCAACGGTTGAAGAACATGAAGGGCGTTCTTCTTCTGGCGCTCTGCTTTATCCGTGTGCATGGGGGAACGGAGCTGCGCCTTGCGATACTGGCCGGACACATGATCACGGCCTCAAAGCGGGTTGTACGGGGTTACGGAGTTTTGCTGTTACGCGCTGGCCGACGGTGTGGGGCGCTGCTCTCACGCATCCGGCCGAAAAAGACGGATCCATCGCCGGAAAGATCTCCGCAAGGCCTGCTTCCGGGATTGATCTGAGCCTTTTCCGGAAGGCCGTCAGACCGCCTCAAACAATGGGGAAGGTCCTTCAAAGTAAAGATTGAATCTCGCGGTGAAAAGCATATATTTGACATCCAGGTTTGTTTCGATGATCTCGACCCGGAAGCAGTGCGCGCCGTGCTGTATACCGACGGGGTCAACGAGGGAGATGGTCTGGTGCGGCAGGAAATGAAGCGTGCCAGGCAACTGGTCGGTGCCGTCGGCGGCCACAGTTACACTGCGCGGTGCCGGCAAACCGGCTGGCGACAGACTACACAGCGCGAGCGATCCCGCACTTCACCGGTATTGAGGTTCCTCTGGAAGAGGGACAACCCCGCCTATGGCAGAAATGAGTAAAGAGAATGTCAAAAAAAATTGATACTGCAGAGAAACACCCGGGCATGGGAGCCCTCCGGAACGAAAACGGTACAACCTTCCGCGTGTGGGCACCCCATGCCGAAAAGGTCTACATGACCGGAACTTTCAATGACTGGAGCAAAACCTCAACGCCTCTGTCCAAGGAAAAGAACGGATACTGGTCGGCCGATGTGCCGAAAGCAAAAGAGGGCGATGAGTACCGGTATTTGATTCACCCTCTCGCCGAGTGGAAGCTTCCGCCGCTCTCCCGCATCGATCCCTACGCCGGAAAGGTGACCAACTCAACGGGCAACGGGGTGATTTATGATCCCGAAGCCTTCGACTGGGGTAATGACGACTTTCACATGGCCACCGGAAATGAACTGGTCATTTATGAAATGCATATCGGCACATTCAACGTCCGGGAGAAAGGGCTGCCGGGCACGTTTGACAGTGCCGTTGAAAAACTTCCTTACCTCAAAGAACTGGGCATCAACGCCATCGAAGTTATGCCGATCATGGAATTTGCCGGGGATTTTTCCTGGGGATACAATCCCGCCCATCCGTTTGCGATCGAAAGCGCATACGGCGGTCCCGACGGCTTCAAGCGCTTCGTGAAAGCCGCTCATGAACAGGGCCTCGCGGTCATTGCGGACGTGGTCTACAATCATCTGGGCCCTTCCGATCTGGATTTATGGCAGTTTGACGGCTGGAGCGAAAATGAAAAAGGCGGCATTTATTTTTATAACAACCACCGCTCACAGACCCCGTGGGGTGAGACGCGTCCCGATTACGGCCGGGATGAAGTCCGCCAATATCTGCGTGATAACGCCCTGATGTGGATTGAAGATTATCATGTCGACGGCCTGCGCTGGGACATGATTATCTATATCATGAGCATTGACGGGAATGCAGGAAATCCCGAAACCGACATTCCCGAAGGCTGGAGCCTGATGCAGTGGATCAATGAAGAAATCCAGCGCCGGTTTCCCGGAAAAATCAGCATCGGTGAAAGCATGCGGGATAATCCCTGGATCACGAAAGATACCGGCGCGGGCGGTGCGGGCTTCCATGCACAATGGGATGCCGAATTTGTTCATCCGGTCCGGGCGGCCATCATCGCCCGGGACGATACCTCGCGGGATCTGGGCACTGTCAGCAAAGCGATTGAGCATCGTTACGATCTGGATGCCTTTCGGCGGGTGATTTACACGGAGTCACACGACGAAGTGGCAAACGGACGGGCCCGCGTACCGGAGGAGATCTGGCCGGGAAACGTGGACAACTGGTTTTCCAAAAAACGCTCCACCTTAGGAGCCGCACTGGTTCTCACATCACCGGGGATCCCGATGATCTTTCAGGGACAGGAGCTGCTGGAAGACCGCTGGTTCCATGATCAGGATCCGATTGACTGGTCGCGGACCGACGACGTGCACGGCATTTTCGGCATGTACCGCGATCTGATCGCCCTGCGGCGCAATCTGCCCGGCGTCACGCGGGGGCTGTGCGGTCAAAACCTGCATATCTACCACTTCGATAACGAAGCCAAACTGCTGGCCTTCCATCGCTGGGACAAACAGGGCCCCAAAGACAGCGTTATTGTCGTGGTGAATATGACGAATCAAATCCGTGATGAGTATGTCATCGGCTTCCCGCGGGCCGGACTGTGGAAAACGCGCTTCAACAGCGACTCCTATAATTACGACCCGGATTTCGAAAACCATCCCTCTCACGATATCGAAGCTCATGAAGAAAAAACAGAT
>JASKKX010000047.1 GCA_030153935.1 Verrucomicrobiota bacterium
CGCGTCGTTGCAGTCCCTGAGCCGGCCACCATGGGCTTGCTGGCAATATCCGGATTGGTGATTGCTGGGCATCGACGGGTTCGAAAACACGATTCCCTTTAACCTTACGAACCCATTCTGCTGGTGAAGTGGCACGAGACGGCGAACTGGCTGCCCGACCGGGTGGATTCGTTCCCGAAAAACCAGCGATTTGTTTTCGGAACACGGCTGGCGGATCGAACGTTGCGGATTCTGGAACTGCTGGTGGAGGCGGCGTATGCGCCGAAACGGCGCAAGGCGGAGTTGCTGGCGCAGGTGAATCTTGCAAAACACAGATGAAGACGGGGGGGGCGTTAAAAACTCTCCAACCCGCTTTAAAGAAAGATGTTACAGAGAAAATAAAGAGAAATTTTGAGCAGAAACCCGGCAACTCAAAGGAGGGCGCGAATGAAAAGAATCCTGTGTTACGGCGATTCAAATACATGGGGATGGGACCCCCGAAAAAAGGAACGATTCCCGGACAATATCCGGTGGACAGGAGTGCTGGGTTCTGAGCTGGGAGACGATTATAAAATAATCGAAGAAGGGCTCAATGGTCGAACAACGGTATGGGATGATCCGATCGAAGGGTATAAGAACGGAAGTAAATATATTGTTCCTTGTCTGGCATCTCATGCCCCTCTTGATTTGATTATTCTCATGCTTGGAACCAATGATTTAAAAAACAGATTTTCAGTATCTGCATACGATATTGCTGCCGGAATCAGTGTTTTATTGGAACGGATTGAAACCAGTAAAAGCGCGGCGAGCGGGAAACGTCCTGAAATACTGCTGGTCTGTCCGCCGCCGGTGGTCCGGCTGTCCGAATTTGCTGACGCCTTTATCGGCGCTGAAAAAAAATCACAGGAATTTAAGAAACATTATTCCCGAACAGCCGCAGAACATCAGTGCGCATTTATAAATGCAGGAGACTTTATTACATCAAGTTCCATTGACGGGATCCATCTGGAAAAAAGTGAGCACAGGAAACTTGGCGCCGTGCTGGCGGACAAGGTGAAAGAAATACTCCAATGAAAAACCGATGTATTCGCAGTCCCTTTCAATAAAGTTCCCGGGGGCTGGGTTGACACCCTGATAGAGCCGGCCTACTCTGTCGAAATTATTTTTGTTTCCGATTCAGCCAGAGAAAAAACATGCCGATATCTCCATTTTCCTGTACCAGTCCCGATGACGAAGCAGCGATGCTTGCCGCGATCGGGGCACAATCATTTGATGATCTTTTCTCCCATATTCCGTCGGCATTTCAGTCCGATACTTTTGATCTGCCGGACGGGCTCTCCGAGATGGAAATGATGCAGCAGCTGCGTGCCGCGGCACGTAAAAACTCATCCGACCTGATCAATTTCTGCGGGGCGGGGTTTTATGATCATTTTATCCCTGCCGCCGTCGATTCTCTTGCCTCCCGCGGTGAATTTTTCACCGCCTACACGCCGTATCAACCGGAGGCGGCGCAGGGAACACTGCAGGCCGCCTTTGAATATCAAACCGCAATTGCGCGCCTGACGAATATGGAAGTTTCAAATGCATCGCTCTACGACGGCGGTACCGCGCTGTTTGAGGGAATGATGATGGCCCTTCGCATTACAAAGCGAAACCGTGTGCTGGTCGATGAAGGGGTCAGTCCTATTTATCGCACCATGTTGCGCAGCTACACCCGCAATCTAAAAATCGACTACCGGGAACTTCCGATGGCGGAAGGCATCGCAGACCGCGATGTGTTTGCCAAAACACTGGATGACAGAGTCGGCGCAGTGCTTCTGCAGAATCCGAATTTTTTCGGCTGTCTGGATGATCTGACCGGATTGATTGAACAGGCGCATCGTGTCGGGGCTCTCGCAGTGGTTTCCGCTTATCCGATTTCTCTGGGCGTCGTGAAGACCCCGGGAACAATGGGTGCGGATATCGTTACCGGGGAGGGACAGAGCCTCGGTCTGCCGCTTTCGTTCGGCGGGCCGTATCTCGGCTTTATGGCCACCAGGAAAAAATATGTCCGTGCCATGCCCGGCCGTATTGTCGGGGCGACAAAAGACGGGCAGGGCCGGCGCGGTTATGTGCTGACGCTGCAGGCGCGCGAACAGCATATCCGCCGGGAAAAGGCGGCGTCAAACATTTGCACCAACATGCAGCTTTGCGCACTTCGCTCGATCATCTACCTCTCTCTGCTTGGAAAGCACGGCTTTGCCGATGTCGCCCGTCAGTGCATGGATCGTGCCGGTTATGCCTGGAGCCGGCTGAAATCCATCGATGGGGTTGAGCCGCTGTTTGACCGCCCGTTTTTCAATGAATTTGCCCTGAAACTGCCGAAAGACGCCGGCGAAGCGGTCAGCGATCTCATCGGTGCGGGAATCGCCGCCGGCTTCCCGGCCGGACGCTATTATCCGGGCAGGGAAAACGTCCTGCTCTGTTCCTTTACGGAAAAGCGCACCAAAAAAGAAATTGATATTTTAGCCGCCGAACTGGAGGCCGCACTGTGAAGCTGATTTTTGAAAAGAGTTCACCGGGCAGGGGCGGCGTGCGGATCCCGGAAGACCGTATTTCGGAACACGACATCATTCCGGCTGATCTGCTGCGTGCCGTTCCCGCAGACCTGCCGGAAGTCTCGGAAAGCGAAGTGGTGCGCCATTACACGAAGCTTTCCCGCCTTAATTATTCGGTGGACACACACTTTTACCCGCTCGGTTCCTGCACAATGAAACACAATCCGCGTGCCTGCGAAGCGGCTGCCGCGCTGCCCGAGCTGTGTGCAACCCATCCGCTTTGGCCGCAGCTGCGCCATGGCGGATTGCTCACACAGGGTTCACTTCAGATTCTTTATTCACTGGAGCGCATGCTTGCGGAAATCACCGGACTCGATGAGTTCACTCTCCAGCCCATGGCCGGATCACACGGAGAACTGACGGCGGTGATGATGATGGCCGCCTATCACCGTGATCGCGGAAACCGGAAAACCCACATTATTATTCCGGATTCGGCACACGGCACCAATCCGGCCAGCGCGACGCTGGGCGGCTACCGTGTTGTCACCGTTCCATCCGATGAAACCGGCGTGATGGATCTGGAAAAATTTAAAAAAGCGCTCAACGACGAGACCGCAGGGGTGATGCTCACTCTTCCGAACACTCTGGGCGTGTTTAATCCGGAAATTAAAGAGATTATCGGCGCGGTGCATGCGGTGGACGGTTTGATGTATTATGACGGAGCCAATTTCAATGCCATCATGGGACGTATCAAACCGGGCAAACTGGGTTTTGACCTCTGCCACCTCAATCTGCACAAATCATTTTCAACGCCTCACGGCGGCGGCGGGCCGGGAACCGGCCCCGTCGGGGTCTGCGGGAAACTTCGTCCTTATCTGCCGATATCGCGCATTGCCAAAACGAAAGACGGCACCTACACACTCGATTATGATTTCCCGAAAAGCATCGGCTATATTGCGCCGTTTTACGGCAATTTCGCTGTTCTCGTGCGCGCCTACGCCTATCTGCTGATGCTCGGCCGCGAAGGGCTGCGCGCCACCAGCGATCGTGCCGTGCTCAACGCCAACTATGTGCAGGAAAAGCTGCGCCCTTATTTTGCCGCCGTTACCGCCGGACGTTGCATGCACGAATGTATTTTCAGCGGTAAAACGCTGAGGAATGGCATTCATACGCTTGATCTTGCCAAGGCACTGCTCGACCGCGGAACCCACGCCCCGACGATTTATTTCCCGCTCAACGTCCCGGAGGCCATCATGATTGAGCCGACAGAAACCGAGACGCGTGAAACACTCGATGAATTCTGCGCTGCCATGATCGAAATCGCCGAGCTTTCAAAAACGGATCCCGACGCCTTGCGCAATGCGCCGGTCACCACCCCGGTCGGCCGGCTCGATGAAGTCGCTGCCGCAAAAAACATGGACTTAACCTGTTAAAGGAGATGAGAGATGACCAAACACATTGTTATCTGGACGATGAAAGAGAACGCCACCTTGGAACAAAAGCAGGAAATGAAACTGCGGCTTGAAGCGCTGAATGGGAAAATTCCCCAACTTTTAGCGATTGAGGTCGGGATTGATACCGAAAACGGAACCATGGCGCTTTGCTCTGAATTCAGCTCTGCAGAGGATCTTGCCGTTTATCAGGCGCATCCAGACCATCAGGCGGTCGCCGGGTTCGTGAAAACGCTCGTGGCGGCGCGAATCGTCTGCGATTACACGGCCTGATTATTCCGACAATGTATGAACGGCTATATGTTCGGCATTGTTTTCCTTCTCGCCCATTTTATTTTCAGACTTCATTCCGGCATAGCCGTCTGAACCGACGTCTGTAATCGCAATATCGGCACCGATTTCGAAATCTGCAACCGGTTCCGACAGTTCTGTGCGCCGTCTGGACTTTGCGTCGAATTTGTCATAAAGCGGCACCCTGATTTCATAGGTGAATGTGCTTCCCTCCAGTTTGACAACCGCAGTTGCCGGATTATGGGCGGGAAACGATTCCATTCCAGCCAGTTTTTTCCATGGGGTGGCTTTGTCCCTGGACAGACCAAAGATGTAGTGTTGTGCGCTGTCCTGCAGCTTTGAATAGTCGACGGGATCGCTGCCGGTATCCCCGCGCACGTAAATTTCAACGCCGTCCTGCCTGCCGGGGCCGGTATATCCATTCTGAAGAACAAGATCTGCGTCATCATAGCGTACCGCAATGTAGAGCATTCCGTCATCATCCCATTGAAGCGCCCACCGTGCATTGGAGATATTGACAGGATTCCCGTCAAGAGATTCGGTCAACGGGGTCCACTCGACATGCCTCCAGTCTTCCAGCCGACCGTCTATCCGAATGCGTCCGGCTTCAGGAATATCTTCGGGGTTCCCCATTTCAGCCCCGGCCGCCAGTTTGAAAACGAGGATAAAAAGCAGAGAAAAGGTTGCCGTTTTCATGGTAATAATTTCCTTTTTTATATAAGGGAGCGTAGCGACGTATTCTGAAAAAGAAAAGAACGATCGTTCCATCTACTGCATTCCATTGCCTTTTGACTGTGAGTAGGATAAGGATTTCGCGCAATGGAAACGATCACCAGTGTACAGAACAGCCGCGTAAAGCGGACGGTAAAGCTTCAGCGTAAAGCCTCCGTGCGCCGCGAGGAGGGGTTGACGGTAATTGAGGGCGCACGCGAAGTAAGCCGCGCCATTGAAAACGGCTGGCAGCCGGTCGAACTGTGGCTCTGCCCGGCCCTGGGAGGAACAGAGCAAAAACTTTTCCAGAACCTGGGGAAAACTACCGAATCCCGGCTGATCCGTTTCCACTGTTCGGAAAATGTGTTTTTAAAAATCACCTACCGGGAGAATCCTGACGGCGTTCTGGCCGTTGGACCGCTGGTCGGCCGCTCCCTTGATGAACTGAACCTCCCTGAAAATCCGCTGCTTCTGATCGCGGAAGGGCTTGAAAAACCGGGCAATCTCGGCGCGCTGCTGCGCACGGCGGACGGCGCGGGGGCGGATGCTGTCATCATCTGTGATCCGGCAACGGACCTCAATAATCCCAATGTGATCCGCGCCAGTATTGGAACGCTCTTCTACCTGCCGGTTGCGGAAGCGGCATCGACCGACGCCCTTTCCTTTCTCAGACAAAAAGGAATTCGGATCCTTTCCGCAGTGCCGGAGGCAGACACCGTATATACCGATCTGGATCTGACCGGTCCGGTCGCAGTTGCTGTCGGTGCGGAGGACAGGGGGCTTTCCCGCATTTGGGAAACTCAGGCGGATTGGAACGCAAAAATTCCAATGCTTGGGAAAAACGATTCGCTGAATGTCTCTGTTTCTGCCGCCATCGTTCTTTACGAAGCGGTGCGGCAGAGAAAAAAATTAAATTTTATTTGAATTCCCCTTGCAACATATTCTCAAAAGTATACCTTTTCCAGCTCACAGAAGATTGCGGGGTGGAGCAGTCTGGTAGCTCGTCAGGCTCATAACCTGAAGGTCCTGGGTTCAAATCCCAGCCCCGCTACCAGTTTTTGAGCCGGTCGAAAGACCGGCTCTTTTTTTGTCGGAAAACGACTTGAACACTACGTTCATTAACCAGGGAGACCGCTCTGAACGCTGCTCAGACTGTTCTGAAAGGTCGAGAACGGATTGACGCATTGATGGGGACAGTCTTCCCCCGTTTTTAAAGTACAGTCTGTAAGTTCCTCCATCAGACGGTCTTCGGAATACAGGCGTCCAAGGATATCAGGCTCTCGCAGGTCGCACGCGCACTGGATGAACCGGTCACACTCAAGAAAACCGAAGAGCGTCTGTCGCGCAACATCCAGACCGAAGGGCTGGACGCGAAACTCAATCAACGTATTGCCGCTGAAGGTGCCAAACGGATCAAGCCGGACACGCTGATCAGTGTCGATCCAACCGACATCCGCAAAGAATACACCCGGAAGATGCCGCATCCGCAACGATCCATGACGGCAGTTCCGGGCTGCTTGGGAAGAAACTCCGTCAGACCGGCTGCCCGGATTTTGCTGCTGATTTACGTCCAGCGGACCGACACCAGAAATCACGCCAAAAAAAGGAGGAGAATACTCTGGTTCACTTGAGGTTGCACGGATGCCTTTATGGCGATACACTGCCGCCATGCTTGCGTGCCTGAATCGGAAATATCTGATTGCAGTTACCGGCGGTTCCCCCGCTGTTCTCACCGAAACCGTTTGGGCGCTGGCGCATCAGCCCGACCCGTGGATTCCCGAACAGATCGTGCTCATTACCACCCGTATCGGGCGTGCAGCCGCTCAGGATCTGCTGCTGAAACAACACGGATGGGAACGTCTGTGCCGGGCATTGCGGCAGACAGGCCGGGAGCCGCCGGCCTTTGGCGCATCCGATTCGATTCGCGTGATCGGCAACGGCCATGAGGATTTCGATGACATTCAGACACCGGAGGAGAGCGCCGCCGCCGCCGACTTTATTCTCGGCGTGCTGCGGCAGTATACCGAGCAGCCGGATACCGAGATCGTCGCGTCCATCGCCGGCGGCCGCAAGACCATGAGTGCTTTGCTGATGGCCTGCATGTCGCTGCTGGGGCGCGAGCAGGATCGAGTGTGCCATGTGCTGGCCAACGAGGAGTTCATTTGTAACCATCGCGATTTTGTCTTTCCCCGGAACGCCGACGAGGCGGCAAAGGCCACGATCCGGATCACCGACATACCGTTTATCCGCGTGCGCGGCTGGTACGAGCAGGAGTCGTCGGGCAAGACGCCGCCGTCCTACAGCCACATGGTTTCGCTCTTCCGGGACCGTGCGCCTGAAGCGGTTGTTTTACCGCCGGTTGAATTGAACGGTAAGCAGAAGTTGGTTTCGGTCGGAAAGAGCGAGTATCGACTGGATGATGCTGAATTCATGGCCGTCTGGACTTTCTGGAAGAGCCGTTATCATAAAAACTTTTCAGACGGACGTGATTTGGCGGAATCGGTCGAGCGTTTCGGGATTGACTCGCTTCAAAGTGCTGAGGATTTCAGTAAGCGGCTGAATGCAGTTAAGACAAAGATCAAAAAGGATCATCCTGAAGTAATTAACCGCCTGTTTCCTGGAATCAGGTCGAAGATATTCAATTATCCCGCCCTCTGTTTCCGCGGATATCCGCGGATATCCAACCGCTCGTAATGCAGGAAAGGGATGCGTAGAACTGTCGGCATGCAAAACAACCGAGCCATTCTGATCGGAAACGCCTTTCCGCTCTCACTGGTGCGCAGCCCTGTGCGCATCGTTCCGGCGACAGTTGCTGAGTTGCAATCGGCTGTTGCGGGAAAGAGTGTCGTTTCCTTCTGGGGGCATGCCAATACCCTGGCGCCGGCGGAAGAGTTCTGCGGGCTGTCGCTGCGGCCAGTGGGGGAACGCCCCGTCCTCCGCCTCAATGAGGCGGCCCTGCCGACGCTGGATGGATGGGTTTTTACGGCGTGCTGGATTCTCTCGCCGGAGTATGCCGACGATTTCCGTCCCGCGCCGGGTGAGGTGGTTCCTGTGGAACGCATCGTCGATTGGCAGATTCTGAAGATGACTTGGGAATGAAAGGAGAAACGGATGAGCCGAATAGAAAAATACTGGAAAGAAAAACTGGTTGCGTTTCTGCATGATCCGCCATGCAAGGCGCTGGATTTCTCCCGGACTCACGAGGAGATTGCGCTGGATTTCCTCAAGGCCGCTCTGCCGGGAGAGGATCCATCGGCGTATTATGAACTGCTCAAAAGCCTGAACGACTCCGATTGGTTTGCCGCGGAGGCGGACCGCATTAAGGATTTCGGGAAAGGCCAACAGATAACTCGTTTCGGTAATCAGTCGACGTTCAAACATCCGCTGGGCGGGGCGGAATACAAATTTACCCGTGTACCGTCGCCGCAACAGGCCGAGGAAATTCTGCAAAATGTCCAGAAAGGCATTCAGGCCGATCCGGAAGCTTCCGTGGAAGAACAGGCCCATCAAAACTTTTTCTTTCATTGGCGCCGCTGGCTGGAGGAATCGGTCCGGACTCCGCAGGGCACAGAACTCGCCTTTTTCCCGGCTGATACACGGATACCCGACCACACTATCTGGAACCATATGGCGGTCGCATCCGCCCTGCAGGGGTGTCGTGATGAAGCCAGGAATATTCGGGTCTCGTTCCTGACCTTCCAGCTGGGTCCGGTACAGGAATTCATTGCCCAGGCGCGATCAACGCGCGACCTCTGGTGCGGCTCCTATCTGCTGTCCTGGCTGACCGGCAGCGCCATCAAAGCAATTACCGATGAATTGGGTCCCGATCACATCGTTTTTCCGGCTCTCCGGGCCCAAGGCATTTTCGATGCGCTCCATCAGAAACTCTACGGTAAAATCCAGTACGGCGGCGACCCCCTCTGGCATCGGCTTTACACGGACGGAACATTCGAAGAGCGTGTCGACAGCGCCCACCGCCTGCTCAGTCCCACCTTGCCCAACCGTTTTTTCGCCCTGGTTCCCCAAGGCCGCGAAGCAGAGTTCGCAGAGAAGGCGGAGGCCGCATTGAAGGCGGAACTGCACCGCATTTCCGAATGCTGCTGGTCCGCATTCCACCGGCTGGCCGCCGCTGCCGCTGAGAAACCGGCGGACTATTGGACCGCCATGAAACAACGATGGGATCGGCAGGTTATGCTGTTCCCGCAAACGGCCTGGGCAGCCGTTCCGCTGGAAAAGATCGGCGAGTGGCAGGAAACCTATGGCCGGCTTTCCACCCTCATGGCGGCCCGGCGGAACACCCGCAACTTCAACCAGTTCAACACCGATTCCAGCCAGCGGATGGCGCGCAAGGATGTCCTGTCCGGTAAAGAAGAGGAAATCGGCGGCAAGGACATTTGGCAGTCGCTGTCGGCCGCGAAAAAAGGCGTGTTTGAGGGCGAGGGACCCTATGGCGCCATTTCCATCATCAAGCGGCTGTGGTGCCGGACCGAGACCGACGGAGGGTTGCTCGCGCAGCTCAACATTGAAGAAAACACCCTTAGAAAAGCACTTCGCATGGAATCCATGCAGACCATTGCCTGCCAGAATGGGGACGGCACGAAAAAGAGGGATGAAGAAGGCGAGCCGCTTCCGAACAATCCCTATGTCGCCGTAATCGCCCTGGATGGCGATCAGATCGGCAAGTGGCTTGGGGGCAATAACATGCCGTTCGAAAGGGAACAAGTGGCCGACGGTCTGAAGGACTGCGTCAAAGGCAGACGCAGGTTGACCCCATCCTATCATTCCCAGTTCAGTGAAGCGCTCGCCAACTTTGCCACCCACTTAGTGCGGCGTGTCGTGCAGGAATACAGCGGGCTTATGGTCTATGCAGGCGGTGATGATGTGCTTGCCGTGGTTCCGTCCGACAAAGCTCTCGATTGCGCCGCCGACCTTCGTTCGCTGTTCCGGGGCGAGGTCGGAACGCTCAGCAGATCGCAACCCCAATATCATCTGAGGATCATGCAGGATGGATTCGTGCTTGCAGAGGAAGCAGATGAAAAATATCCCCTCATCGTTCCCGGTCCGGCCATGGATGTTTCCTGCGGCATTGCCGTTGGTCATTTCAAGTATCCACTGCAGGCGCTGGTGCGCGATGCGCAGCGGGCTGAGAAGCGGGCCAAGTCGCACTATGCCAGGAATAGGGATGGAACATACCAGGGCGGCGCATTCGCTCTTTCGCTCATCAAGCGCAGTGGCGAAGTTATCGAGTGGGGTGCACGGTGGAACCAGAAAGCGCTGGCGGTCTATCGCGACTTCACGAAAAAAACCGCTGAAAAAAAATTTTCCAACCGGTTTCCCTATGCATTGGCTGGGCTGCTTGAACCCTATCGTCTTGCGGAGGAGCCAACAGTGGAGGACATCAGGGAAATCATCGCGGTGGAGTTTGAGCACATCCGGCGGCAGCAGGCACAGGAAAAAGGGGCGGCTGTCGAAGCGGCGCTGGATTATCTGGCCGAACTCGATTCCGATCACTTGGCGGATTTTCAGAACCTCTTTCTGGCATCGGCCTTCATGAACAACCGCCAACGGGGAGATCATGGACATGAATAAATGGTACGAACTGAAAATCGATCCGCGGGATGTTCTCTTTTTCCGCGATGCCAAACCGATGGAAGCTTCGTCGATCGGCAACGGGGCGCGTTGGCCTGTCCCGCAAGTGTTCCACAACGCGATGCTTACGGCGCTGCATCAAACGGAACGGCGGGAATGCGAACGGCATCGGCACGTTGCCACCGGGAGTGATAAAAACAAAAACAGCTCATTCCGGTTCGGTGGCTTGAAAACGGTCGGGCTGTTTCCGATACGAGACGAACACATTCACTTCCCGACGCCGGCCGATCTCCAGTGTCGCGACGATTCCGGAACAATCACCATGCTGCAGCCGGTCGACAAGGGATTATGCGATCTGCCCGCACCGCTTTCCAGCGTGCTGGTCAAGCCCGGCTGCGCCACCAAAAAAACACTGGCGCCGTGGATTTCCGGGGATGACCTGGTGCGTTACCTCCAGGGAATAGCCGAGGGAATCACCCCCGTGGAGAATACCGGACTTTTCACAACGGAATCCCACCCCGGAATCGGAATCGACGCAGAAACCGGATCGGTCGCAAAGGGAGCGTTTTATATCGCTGAATATTTGCGGCTCGAAAAAAACGTATCGCTTGTCGGTTTTGCCCAGTGCCGTCAAAAGCGTTATGCCGATGGAACCGACGAGGACTTGCTGGAACCCTTTTTCAAGGGAGAACACAGCATTCCCTTCGTGCTGGGCGGGCAGCGCGGCGTTGCCTTTCTTCAGAATGTTCGCGAATCGAATTATCGCCGCTTACGGCAGAATCGGCCATCCGGCACGCGGATTAAGTGGGTCATGCTCACCCCCTCCATTTTCCGTGGCGGCTGGTTGCCCAGCTGGATTGATGCCGCGACCGGGGAGTTGTGGCAATATGAAAAATCTCCGCGCCGGCAAGGCGAAAACCGGAGGGACTGGCGCGCGCGCCTGAAACGGGAAGAGACGAGAAAAACCCGTATCGGCAGACTGGTCGCCGCCTGTGTCCCCAAGCCCTGTGCCTATTCCGGCTGGCGCGCACACGGTGGCCGTTCGAACGAACACGGCGCCTTTGCCACCCGGCTCTGTGTGCCGGCCGGCGCGGTTTACTACTTCGAAGCCGATGAACCCGAAACACTCGTTGATTATTTGCACGGGAGAACGCGCAGCGACGAACTGGCCGAAAAAGGCTTTGGATTTGGGGTTTGTGGAACATGGAACGAAACGAAGGAGATCCTATGAAAAAAATGCTCATGACATTGTTTGCCAGAACACCCGTGCATGTCGGTGCGGGAAACTCCGTTGGCGCGGTTGATGCACCTGTCCAGCGCGAACGCCATACAAAAATTCCAATCATTCCCGGTTCCAGCCTCAAAGGCGTTCTCGCGGATCTCTGGAACGAGTGTGGCAGTGACGGGGAAATCCGTCGTTCGGCTGAAGGAAAGAAGTTGTTTGGGGAAGATGATAATAATGCCGATGCCAAGGTCGGTGCGCTGCTCGTCGGCGAAGCGCGCGTACTTGCTTTTCCGGTGCGTTCCGCCAAAGGCATGTTTGCCTGGATCACCTGTTCGCTCGCTCTGAAGCGATTTGCGAGGGACAACGGGTCGGAATTGCCTGCGCTTCCCCTGCTGGATGATGATGCGTGTCTGGCTGGTGCATCCGTCCTATTGGATGGATTCGTTGTGCTTGAGGAGTATCGCATTAAAAGCGAGGGGGACTCGGCTGAGGTTGCAAAGTTGCTCAAACCGCTCTGCAGTGATTCCGTATGGGAGGCTCTCCCTGAGAAGCTGGTGGTGCTTTCCGACGGCATGTTCAAGTATTTCTGCGAGCAGGCCTGCGAGGTGGTGTCCCGTATCCGCATTGATGATAAGACAGGGGTCGTGGCGCAGGGAGCCCTTTTCGACCAGGAACAGGTGCCCAGCGAGACACTTTTCTACAGTGTCCTTTTTGCCGATGAAAATAGAGCCGCCAACACGAAAAAGGCCCTCAGGGACGGACTGGATGGACTGGCCGATGGGGTTCTTCAAATTGGCGGTGATGCATCGATCGGTCTGGGCTATTGCAGCGTGGAGGTGTTCTCATGAAAAACCTAGATCAGATTCGCGCGGAAAATGCACTGAAGGCAGCGAAAACCGGAAGTTTCAGCGGCGCTGAAGGTGGCGGCATTGTTAAGAAAATCCCTACCATGATCCGCGAGAATGGCTTGATCGGCGCGTTGGCATTCGCCTGCGAGAAAAAAAAAGACAATACGTATAAAAACGGTGATTACCACAAGGTTTTCGAACAGATTCTTGAGCATTTGAAAGATTCCCGGGTCGATCTGGTTAATTCGCCAGGTCGGCGGGCGGATGATCTGCTGGCCCATGCGGTTCAGATTTCATCGGCACAGTTACGCGCTGTAACGGATGAGGCCATGGCTTACCTTGCATTTCTACGGCGTTTTGTTTCCACGGAGAATGGAGAACCCCATGAGTAGGCTTATTCCTTTAACGACCGCAGCACGGGAGGTTTCGGATCTTCTGTCCGATCCGGAAAAGGTCGCGCGGCTCTATGAACAGCTGGCGGAACTGGAGAGATCACCTGATACCGGCAAACAGAAAGCTGAATCCTCGAAGGCTGAATCCTTGAAGAAGGAACTCTGCGCCGCGGAGTTTTGCCGAATGGAGTCGGCCTCGTTGCGGTTGAGTAAATTCGTTCATCTGGGCGCCACGACCAAAGATGATGAAATACGGGAAGTCTGTAAACGGATGAACCGATCAGATCCGCGCCGTGCGGATTGGCACCTTCCTGAAACGCTTTGTCGCACCGGGAAAGAGATCGTTATGAAGCTGGAAGGCCGTTTGACCATCCATCTGGCGGGCGGTATTCTCGAGAATGCGGGAATGTGCATCCACCCACACTTTAACTGCCCGTATCTTCCAGGCAGTGGTGTCAAGGGAGTCGCCCGCCACGCCGCCTGGGCGAAATGGGATGAATCGAAACATATCGATGATGCATTGAAGGTGGCCTGGACATTTGGCTATCCGACAGGTGATAAAGAGGGTCTGGATCGCTTTCTTGCCGCAGAGAGACCGGAGTGGTTCGGACAGACGGGGATGTATAAATCCTTTGCCGGACTGGTTTCGTTTCTCCCGGCCTTCCCTTCAGCCGAAGGATTCAAAGCGGTTGTCGATGTGACCACTTGCCATCATCCGAAGTATTATACGGGGAAAAAGAAACGAGCCACCGATGATGAAGCGCCCAATCCGCAGTTTTTCCCGGCAATAGAATCCGGGAGCAGTTTTCGGTTTATTCTACGTCCGTTGCGGAATCACGGCGGAGGGGAACTCCCGTCTTCGGCGGACGTGTTGGAATGGGCTCGCGAATTCCTTATCGAGGGGATGAGCCTGTTTGGCGCGGGAGCAAAAACCGCTGCCGGATACGGATGGTTTACCTATGATCCGGAAGAAGAAAAACGTTGGCAGGCACAGTTGGCTGATAAGCGGAAACGTCAGGATATTGCTGATAAGTCCACTTCCCTTCAGAAAGATACAGCCGGTTTAACCGAACCAACCCCGACCCAGTTTTCCGAAATGAAGAAACGGTTTGACGAGCTGATATCCGAGGCCAATGCGATGCGGATGGAGCTTCCCGGGAAACAGAGTCTGGAGGATGCGCTGAATCGGATGAAGAAGCGCCTTTCGCAACGGTCTCCGCTGGATCAGCTCCGCGAAAGTTGGGCGGCTCAGAATGCGAAGGCCGTGGTCAACGGCGAGATCAAGCGGTTTGATAAGCTGAAGCCGGACAGGAAAAAACTGGTGGTTGAGCTGCTCCGGGAACCGGACGGAATCGGTCACGAAATCTGGAACGAGATCCGAAGCGGGCAGAAGGGGGCAATTGCCAACGGCGTTCTTGCCATCCGTACCTATTGTAAAAGAGAGCTGAAATTGGGGAAAATGCCATAATGAAAAAACTGTTCGATAAAACCATGGAAATCATTACCCCCTGCTTTTGCACGGGGGCGGAACGGGACGTTGCTGAAATCCGTGCTCCGTCCATTCGTGGAGAGTTACGCTGGTGGTTCCGCGCTCTGGGCGGAACCCGCGAACAGGAAGCCGAGGCGTTCGGATCAATAAAGGGTTCAAACGGAAAGGGCGTGCTGACAGAGAATCGAGCCAGTATTCTGATCGTCCGTGTTTCCGATCTCAGGAAAACGGGAAAGGAGAGCAGGGATATTCCCGAAAATCTCCAGTTCTTTTTAAAATCCCGCCTGCAGCGTGGTAACAATGCCATGGTGCCTGCCGGGTGGAGTTTCCATCTTCAGATTCTGCAGAAACAGACGACATCTTGTGATGATCTGATCGACTTGACGATTCGGAGCTTTTCCACGCTGGGCAGCATAGGATTGCGCTCCAACTGGGGGTTGGGGGCATTCCAAACGGAGATGACAAAACTGGAGTTCGATCACCTTAAAGGCGAGCTGCAAAATCGGGGGTTTGACCTCTTTGATTTTCCTGTTCAGTCAAGCGCGAGGGATGCCCTGGATTATCTGGAGGAACAGATCCGGACATTCCGGGAGCGACAGGGCATTCCAAAAAACAGCAAAAATGCGATGGGATTTATTCAAGACAACAACCGCCATGCTTCCTGTCTGCGGAGGCGTCCGGTTGCATTAGACAACGGCAAGTTCCTTCCCACACTGATTTATTCAGAGGCCCCCTTGGGGGAAGGGGTCAAGAGCATTCAATCCGAGCTGAAAGCATATTTCGCATGAAACATGTACCCTCCATTCACCGCGATCGTCAAGTGGGCCGTGTGGATCATCCGCTCGCGGAGGAGGCTTGCTGGAAAATAGGGAAGAAGGAATACCTGGCTGAACCGCCGCGAAAATAATCCTGGGAATCATTATAAATCTGGAGAAAAAATGAACATTCTGATCATGACACTGGGGAAGGGTCGAAAAGAAGAGGGCAATCGTTATCAAAAGACAAAATACCGCTTTGAAGACGGAACCGTACGCGAAACCTCGTTTTTCGGACAGGCTCTTCAGGATTGGTTATCCACCGACGGCAAACGGATGGACAAGGTCATTGTATTGGGAACAGACGGCTCGTCCTGGGATGCGTTGCTGGAGAGTACGACCTGCTGCCGGGAAAGCGTTGACGAACTCTATGTCGAACTGGGTGAGGCCGTGGCGGAAGAGCGGGTTGCAGCGGGTCTGCTGGAATCACTGGGTCCCATCGTATCGGAAATCCTCGACGCCGAAACGGTTTGTCGCCTGATTCCCGATGCGAGTACGGCTGACGGGCAATTCAATATTCTCTCGATCATCGCCGGGGAAATTCCGGAGCAGGCTCATCTGTGGATGGATTTGACGCATGGTTTCCGGCATCTTCCCCTGCTCGAACTTTTCAGCGCACTCAACTTGGAGGAAACCAAAGAAGTACAGATCGAAGGACTTTATTACGGTATGTTCGAAAAGTCTGTCGAAGGCTCGGCCCCGGTGGTGGAGCTTTCCTTTGCCAAGGAATTGAATCGCTGGACCCGGGCCGTCTATGCCCTGGAACGTGGACAGCTGAGTGCGCTGATTGGACTGCCGGGCATGGAATCTCTGACTGACCCTCTCGAACGCCTTGTTTTATACGAACAGCTCAACCGGACGGATAAAGCCCGGAACGAGGCGCAGCGGCTTTTACACATTCTCCGCGAAAAGCCGTTGTCATCACCGGCGGGGGAGTTGTGCCGTCCCCGGCTGGTGGAACATTTCCAGTGGGCGGAAGAACGCACCTACTGTCATCGCCAATTCAGAAGCGCCGAAAAGGCCATCAGGCGGCGCGACTATATCCACGGCATCATCCTCTTGAATGAAACACTGATCACCCATGCCCTGCCGAACAATGTCGATCGGCTGAATTACGATAAGCGCAAGGCCGTTGTCGGAACCTACTGCACAACCGATGACCATTATCGATTGCGCGATCTGCGCAACATGCTCGCACATGGGACTCGCCCCTCCGGACGGAACACGGCTGACATCATGACAATAATCGATGATCCCAACCGATTTCATCAAGAAATGCTCCGGTTGATCGAGGTCGTAAAAAAGCAGATCGGCCTGGACGACGGGAAAAAATAACAGAAGAAAGATTCAACGTGCCCACACTGGTTTTCAACGGCAACCATATCCAGGCGGAACGCGAACACCGCCGTATCGTCCTGCGTCGCGCCGGCGACGCCTGTACGGAAGCGGCCACGCTCTCCGTGCCGCTCACCGACGTCGACCGTGCCACCGTCATCGGCCATCCCCGCGTCTCCGTCTCCGTACTCCAGCGGCTGATGAAAGAAGGCATTCCCGTCAGCTTTGTCTCCGAAAAAGGAAACTGGTACGGGACGCTGCATTCGGATCGCGACCGCAATGCTGCCCGTCGCCTGCTGCAATATCGCCAACAGCTCGATTCCGCTGCCCGGCTCGCCTGCGCCCGGCAGGTGGTCCGTGCCAAGATCCGCAACCAGCGCCGCGTTCTCCAGCGCCTGGGCGCCAATCGCTCCGCTTCGTCCGATCCTGTCCAGACCGGCGTACTCGAAACGCTTCGTCAGACCGCCCGCAAAGCCGAAAGCGCTTCTGAGCTCGACGAACTGCGCGGCCACGAAGGTCTCGCTGCAGCCCGCTACTTCGAGCGTCTCGCCGTCTTCTTTCCCGAAAACGTTCCCTTTGGCGGACGTTCCCGCCGGCCGCCGCGCGATGCCGCCAATGCCCTGCTCTCCTGGACCTACACCATCGTCCTCTCCGAGATCGACGTCGCCCTGCGCCTGCAGGGTCTCGATCCCTGTTTCGGCTGGCTGCACGAACTCTCCGCCGGACGGCCCGCGCTGGCGCTGGACCTGCTTGAACCCCTGCGCGCGCCCGTCTGCGACCTGCTCGTTCTCAACCTTCTCAACCACGCCGTTCTCGGTCCCGGCCACTTTCACCTCAGCGCCGAAGACGGTGGCGTCTACCTCAACGAAGAGGCTCGCAGAATCTTCTTCGTCCATTATGAAAACCACATGCAGCGCCAATTCAAACCGGCCGCTGGCGAGGCGCACACCGATTTGCGCCAGTGCATTACCCGCCAGATATGGGACGTATTGCGCCTGCTGGAAAACCCGCAACCGGAAGAAAAACCCTTTTTTCTGATGCCGTGAACCCTATCGACAATTTCAATCGCTATTTTCCTGGAGACGCAACTCCCGGTCATTACGATCCCGCCGAAAAGGAGGCAAAATACATGATCCATCTCGTTGCCTACGACATCACCAACCCCAAACGCCTTCGGCGCATCGCCGCCGTTTGCGAAGACTACGGCGTTCGCGTCGAATATTCTGTCTTCGAATGCGACCTCTCCGAAGAACACTTTAACGCCATGTGGGACGAACTCAATACCCTCATTGACGATGCTGAAGACTCCCTGATCGCCTACACCCTTTGCGCCGGATGCGTCAGAAAAACCCTCGTCTCCGGCAGAGTTGCGCGACCCGTCAAAGCCCTGCTGTACATACTTTAAATGTAATGAAAACGATTTGAGTGTCGAAAATGGAAACAAAAACTGAAGCGGAAGGACGCTCCCTTCGTCGGGATCAATTCCGGTCCGATCCCGTTTTGGCGGCACGCCGAACCTCCCGGAAACCGCGGAGAGCCGCCAAAATGCACAACTGGTTCATTTTACGTGATTTGGAGCTTTCAAATGCCTCCACTTCCGCCTATCTTTCTTCTTCGTGGATATCCGGAAAACGGACTGCCGCCGAAATCACCGGGCAACTCGTTGCGTTCAAGGTGGATGCAATCCGGCTGTCCGAACTGGACACACAGCCGAAAGGCGATTGAGACTTGAGCTTATTCTCATTGCCCTCAACGGCGTGGGTGTATGGTCCGAACTGGACACACAGCCGAAAGGCGATTGAGACATCTATTTCAAGAATTCTCTTATTGGTGCGCTTCATTACTGGTCCGAACTGGACACACAGCCGAAAGGCGATTGAGACGCCAACGCAGGCCAGTAAAAATCATAACGAGATTGACGAGTCCGAACTGGACACACAGCCGAAAGGCGATTGAGACTT
>JASKKX010000003.1 GCA_030153935.1 Verrucomicrobiota bacterium
TTTACAACACGCGCCGTCCGCATTTGGCGTTAAAGTACAAGACACCGGAGACGGTTCACAGGGAACTTAAAAAGGCGGCATAAGAATTTTCCCCCTCCTTCGGAGGAGGGGGAATCGGGCACGCCCTCCGGGCGTACCGATTTCCTGAGGGGAGCTTAACTGAAACAGAAGCAGAACTAAAAAGTGACAACTTTAAATCAGGACGTGACATTTCCCCTTCTCCCTCTATTCCAAAGTCTGCATCAAGATAAGCCAGGGCGCTTTCAGGAAAGATACTGTAGCCGGCACCACCAAGGACAATCGGTGTATTGGACAAATCCCGGCAGACCGTTACAACCTCTTTCACTTTTTCGAGCAGAAATTGAGGGGTTTCGATATTCTGATCGTCAATGTTTCTCACGGATATACCGATACATTCAGGACGGAATTCTGCAATGACATTTTTAAGTGTGTCATTGACATCCATTTTAAACATCAGATCCAGCATGATGACATCGTGCCCGGCGTTTTTTGTTGCCTCGGCCACACATGCCAGCCCCAAAGGCATGGCCGGCATGTTGAACTGTTCCGTATTGGCTGAAATAAGAAGGACCTTCATGGGCAAATATCCTCGTTAGATTATTCGCATTTAACAAGCCCAACGACCAGCATCACCGGCGGGAGACACTGCAGAGCGTAGCGGCGCAGTTTTCTCCGTCCGTGTCCATCCGTCTTGTTCGGCGTTTTTGAATTGCCGCTGACCGGATTCACTTTTCTGTACCACCCTCAGTGTTAGTCCAAGCGGGTTCATATTAGTTGCTGTTGTTCTGTTTGTCCATCCCCGGTACCGGGGATGGAATCGCCTGCGTCGCGAACCGCGCCGGGCTTTGATACCCGAGGCGGCTGTGCGGCCTAAACTGGTTGTATTCGTTCCGGTAGTCGGCAATGACCACACGGGCCTCCGTCAGTGTCCAGAGCTGTTCACGGTTTAAGCATTCATCACGGAACCGTCCGTGGAAGCTTTCAACAAAGCCATTCTGCCCCGGACTGCCCGGCTCAATGCAGATCGTTCTGATCGGCTTCTCTTTCAGCCACTGCTGTACGATCCTGGCGATAAATTCTGATCCGTTATCTGAGCGCAAATACTCCGGCGCGCCTTGCTGTCCAATGGCTTTCTGCAGCTGATCAAGAACATCCTGAGAGCGCAGTGACCGATCCGCTTGCAGGATGTGACACTCGCGGGTGTACTCGTCGAGGATCGTCAGAATCCGCAACGGCCCGCCGCGCACAGTGGCATCGGCGATAAAATCCCACGTCCACACGTGGTTCCGGTGAGTGGCTTTCGTCGGCAGCCCCGTTGAAAACCCTCTGCGGCTGATCTTGCGTTTTGAGGGTGGAACACGGAGAGTCCTTCTTCCCATCTCAATCGTTGTACATGCCGCTTACCAACCCGCCAGCCCTCCTGATGCAACCAAGCCGCGATTCGGTGGTCTCCGTATCTTGGATGTGCCACGGAAAGTTCCCGCAGTCTTTTTCTCACCTGTTGTTCCGCATCGGTCGGCGGACGGCCTTGATAACGGGATGTTGAGCGGGCCCGTTGCAGAAACCGGCAGGCCTGTCTTTGAGAACACAGCCCGGCAGCCACCGCATGTTGTGCCGCCACCCGCCGATGGGCCGGGCTTACAATTTTTTTCGCATACGGCCTCCAGCACCCGGTTTTTGAGCAGAGACTCCGCCAGCATCTCTTTGAGTTCACGGTTCTCGCGCTCCAGCTCTTTCAACCGTCGGGCCTCGTTGACATCCATCTGCCCGAACTGATGCTTCCACCGGTGGAAGCTCACTTCCGAGATGTTGTTTTCCTGACAGATCGCCTGAATGCTCTTCAGTCCCCGGTCCGCCTCGCGCAGGATGCGGATCTTATCTTCCGTCGTATACTGTTTTCCCTTCATCGTCTGGTCCTTTCCTTGGCCCCAGACTGACACATCAGGCGGATCAAAAAAGCGCGGTCACGTCAAACCCACAGATTCTGCGGATGAGGCTTATTTCAGGCCCCGTCCCACAGAGACGATCTGCCCGTCACTCGGGTTAAACCGCGTTCACCTCGGGTTTCGTCCGGCACTTCCATGCGTTTTCGGCGCAAAATGGGATTCGTCGGGTTTCCAAAAGCACGCTCGGACGCTTCGAGAAGCTTTTCCCTGTCGGGCAGGTCTCGGAAATAATTCACAAACTCAAATCTTGTTAAGACAGTGGCCGGGGGTTTAAAAAAACCACTCAAACGGGACCGGCTCTGAGTAATAGTCGCTTCATACAATTCGGCAGAAGAGGTCCAACTCCGGAAGATTGATCTGAAGGAGTTTCAGTTCGACTGCGTCATCCAGCTGAAGGTCGGCGATCCGGCGCATTTTTACATCTATGCCGAGTTCCGGAATCAGCACCGTTCCCCGATCGTCCCGTTTATCCACGACAATCCCGCGATAAACGTTTTCCGGATGCTGCTGCATGTATAACAGGGTCCAGTGACGATTGCTCAGGCGTTCGGCCATTGCGGTATTTCCTCCGCCGATTTCGGCAGCAGCCATTCGGGCGAGCAGTTCCGCTTCACTGATGAGGGGTTCTCCGCGAATGAACGCGCGAATCTGCTGGTGGACGAGCAGGTCTGAATAACGTCGTAACGGGCTGGTTGCCCGGGTGTAATGTTCCAGCCCCAGTCCGGCATGCAGGCCCGGTTCCAGATGCAGTCCGGAACGCTTGAATTTTTTGCGATAGGCAAACATCTGCGCCATCGTTTCCGGGACAGACGGCTCATCCGGTGGCGGCTGGGATGCAAAGGGTGCCGGAATTTTATTTTTGATGAGAAATTCAGCAATCGCCTCGCCAGCCATCAGCATGGCATCGGTGACCATGTCCCGGCTCTTTAAGCGCGGCAAATCGCTGATCGCGATGGTGTATTCGTCCGGCTTTTGACTGTCGAGTTCACGTCGGGCGGATAAATTATACAGATCTCCGTTCACAGTGGTTTTGATTTTCACTTCAGGCAGATTGATTTCTGCCGCACCGTGCGCAATCCGGCGCTTCCGGAACTGTTCAGTAATGACACTCATTTCCCTGAAAGGAGATCGATCCATCCGTTGATCCGCGGCCGAATAACTGAGCCGTTGAACTTTGATCCAGCTCGCAGCGATTTTCAGGCAGGTTGCGATGCCCTCTGCATCAAACCCGATTTTAAACGAAAGTGCCGGGGAGATTTCTTCTAATCCAAGTCCCAGGGCCTGTGTGACGGCCTCTGGCAGCATGTTGATGACGATTTCCGGCAAGTAGAGATTTGCGCCGCGGGCCCGGGCTTCCAGATCGAGCGGCGAGTCGGCTTTGATCAGCGCGGCGGCATCGGCGACATGAATCCAGAGAGAATCTCCGTCGAGGCTGATGGCATCGTCCGGATCACTGCACGCATCATCGTCAATGGCAAACGTTTCCAGTGCTGTCAGATCTTCGCGTGGCTCATCCGGCAGCGCGGGAACTTCCAGTTCGGGCTGGGTGATCGCACAGTCAAACCGAAGCGGATAAGGATTTACCGTGTCATTCCATAATCCAAGCTGAAGAAGCAACTTATGCGCCTTTTCCGGAAGGAGCCCGATGCCGAGATCCTTCAAGGTGCGATTCGTTGACGCCTTGCCATAGGCCATGCGTTCAACCTCTTTCAGAGGGCTGATATCTTCCGGCTGAATCGCATTGTCCCGAACCCGTTGCAGATAGTTCTGCCAGTCGACCGCCTGCTGCTCTTTTTCGCGCTGTTTTGCGAAAATCTCTTCAACCTCAGCTTTCGTTCTGGTGTTGATTTGTTCGATTGATCCGACGAAATAGATTTGTGCATGAAGTACCAGCCAGGCCTGCCAGACGGTTCCCGGCGTACTTTCTCCGTAGATCCAATCGGCCAGTTCGGTCAGAGTGACCGTTTCGCCCTGCAGCAATTCCCATGCTTCTTCAAGATCGCCTTGGGGGGTCTGGTTTAATTCAGCGAGACTCTTCAGCGGACCGGGATGAAGCAGTTGAATGTCTTTGACCCGAACTTTTATATTTTTCCCATCGGCAAGCTGAATGGAGATTTTATCGCCCATCTGGTCGATGATGGCCGGAGCGTTTTTATATAGAACTAAACTGTGCAACCTGAATTCCTGCGACATATCATCCTGCTTTCCCTTGGGATTCTGCTGGTTACGGGCTTTCAGCCCGGGATAAAGAAGAAGAACCGTCAGAGTTCTTCCACTGTTTGGAAAAAGGGAGCCCCGTTGGGATGAACGGGATTTCCCGTTGAAGATGCGACGCTAAAACCGGCGCCCGCCGCCTGCATTCCCGCGAATTTTCTGCTGTTTGGGACGCGGCGGGTTTTCCAGGTAGAGCCCGTACCATTCCTCTCCCAATCCGGCATTCGAAAACTGCCTGTCTTTGCGGTTTGCAAGCATCTCCCAGTTGCGGGCGAGGGTTTTATCCGCGGTGATTTCTTTTGCTTTTTCCAAAAGAAGACGCGCTTTTTCGGACTCCCCTTCGGCCATATAAATCCAGGACATCAACGCGTAAAGGAGGGTGCCGCGATTGCCCCGGAACCATTTCACATGGCGCTTGAAGGTTTTTTCGACTCCCTTCAGATCGCCGTTTTTATACTGTCGGGCCATTTTCATGGCAACCAGCATGGGCTCCATCATCATCGGACCTCTAAACAATCCCCCCTTCGCAAGAATCTGATCCACCGCTTCAAAATCCTTCAGCTGATAGAGGAACTGCAGGCGCATGGTGGCAATCTGCCGACCCATCAGCAGGCTCCATTTTTTGAAGGGCTCAAAGCGCGCGGTAAATGCGAGCGCTTCGGTGACAATCGCCTTCTGGTCGTTCTCAATCTGTCGTTGCATCTGTTTGATATTTCCGACGGGTCTGTTTTGAAACTGCTGAACTTTCCGGTTCACCTTTTCCCGGCCGGTCAAAAGCATCGCTTGAAGTTCATTCTGAATCGTCTTGATTTTTTTGCGGACAATAAACCCGATCAAGAACTGCGGGATAATAAATCCGGCAATGCCTCCGGCAATCGTTCCCCCCAAACCGACGTGAAAAACGATGCAGGCGATAACCGTCGCGGCAGAAACAATCACTGAAATCAGCAGTGCAAACATAGTTGCATTCCTTTCGTCTAAAAATTTAATTTACTGTATGCTGATCTCATCACGCATACACGGCTTGATCCTAAAGAAACGTATCGTACAACAGACGACAGAAAAAGTCACCCCTGGAACGTCTGGATGCTTGCGAGCACGACATCCCTCTCCACGGAACGCTTTGATATTTCTGCGAACGGTGCGCACATCGCAGAACAGCGGCGGGCCGGATCCTCCTGTGTCAACAGCCCGCCTTGCTCACGGGCTTGCTCCGCCTGAGCATGATCCGTACGTTTAATCATGTGGAGGTGGGCTTACACCCCGCATGCTGCGGGACCAACGGGAGGACATCCATCCCGTGAAGACCACCTGCCCTTATTTCCGATTAAGGGCACCGGACAGGGGCCCTGATCGGAAATCTGCGCATAAAGCCCCCGTATATGAAACTACTGTAGAAGGTTACGTGTTTTTTCAGAAAAGTCAGGAAGCCTGAATCCTTCGATATTCTGATACCGGGAATACTTGGCGAAACCGGGGCGGGGCGCTATTATTTGAATTCTTCTCAAGTTCAGTTAGCGGGGTAGGTTTAATGAATATTTTAGTTGCCGGCGGGGCCGGGTATATTGGCAGTGTAACCACACAAATGCTTTGTGATGCCGGGCATGACGTGACGGTTTTTGACAATCTGGAGCGCGGGCACCGCGCAGCAGTTGATCCGCGCGCAAAATTTATTCAAGGGGATCTGCGCGAGCCGGAAGCCATCACCGCCGCATTGAAAGATATTAAACCGGAGGCGGTTGTTCATTTTGCCGCTTATATCGAAGTGGGTGAATCCATGGTTGATCCGCTTCCCTTTTTTGAAAACAACGTCAGCGGATCACTGAACCTCATCACCGCCATGGTATCTGCCGACTGCAAAAAGCTCATTTTTTCTTCCACCTGTGCCACCTACGGGACTCCGGAGAAAATCCCGATGGATGAAACCCTGCCGCAGAAGCCTGAGAGCGTCTATGGCGAATCCAAGCTGATCTGCGAAAAAATCTTTTCCTGGGCGCAGCGGATCCATGGTGTCGAATGTGTCTTCCTGCGCTACTTCAATGCCTGCGGAGCCACTGCCGAATACGGTGAAGACCATAATCCCGAAAGCCATCTCATTCCGCTTGTTCTGCAGGTGGCGCTTGGAAAACGCGAAAAAATATACATTTTCGGGGACGACTACGACACCCCAGACGGGACCTGTATCCGCGATTACATCCATGTTCGGGATCTTGCGCGGGCACACATTCTTGCACTCAAACCCGGGGTTAGCGGGGCCTTTAATCTCGGCAACGGCGGCGGTTACAGCGTCAAAGAAGTCATTGATGTCACCCGCGAGATCACCGGTCACCCGATTCCTGCAGAAAAACAGCCTCGTCGTCCCGGCGACTGTACCCGGCTCATTTCCGACTCCGCCAAGGCCAAAACAGTTCTCGGATGGAATCCGGAATATCCTGATCTTCATTCAATAATTAAAAGTGCCTGGACCTGGCACAAAGGACATCCCAACGGCTATGAAAACTGATCTCGAACTGGTCTCTATAGGCAGTGAATTATTGAGCGGACGTACGCTCAATCGTCATGCTCAGACACTCGGGGCCGCACTGACGGCAATCGGCTTGCGTCTGTCGCGCGACACCACCATTCCTGACGAAATTGAAATCATACAGGCCGTTGTCCGCGAGGCCTTTGAACGGGTCGATATCGTTGTCGTCAGCGGAGGTCTCGGCCCCACCTCCGACGACATCACCCGTGACGCGCTCGCCGGACTCTTCGGTTGCAGAATCGTCACATCACCCACTGCGCTCAACGCCTTGCATAAGCGACTGAATGACCGCGGACGCACCGTCACGCCCGCTGCCGAACGGATGGCGCTTATCCTCGAGGGTGCCGAAACGCTTCTCAACTCTGTCGGTGCGGCTCCCGGCGAACGATTTTCTCCGGAATCCGGAAAGATTCTTTTTATTCTTCCGGGACCGCCGGCTGAATTTGTCGCTGTACTCAACGACCACGTCATTCCGTATCTTAAAGACCAGTTTAAAGAAGCCGTGCCGCTTGAGCTGCGGGTTTTAATCGTCGAAGGGATCGGTGAGGCGGACATCGTCACCCGCCTTGAGGAAGCAGAGTTTCAGTGTCTGGAGGCTTCCATTGGATTTTACCCGGGGTCTGGAAAAGTCGAAATCCGCCTGACGGCGCCGCGCGAACAGCTTGCCGCACTTAATGATGCTGAACGCACGCTGCGAAAGCTGCTCCATGACTGCCTTATCTGAAGAAAAAATCCGCGCTTTTATTGCCGTTGATCCCGGCGATGCGGTACGCGGCGAACTTTGCCGGATTCAGCGCGAACTCAAACAGTCGCTTGAGAATATGGATCTCGCTGTTAAATGGACCGTGCCGGAATCGTTTCATCTTACGCTTGTCTTTCTCGGCAGTATTCAGTCTGTCGACGCCGACAGAGTCTTCCAAACCCTGGAAAAAACTGCGCAAAAGTTTTCAAGGTTTGAAAATTCGCTCGGCGGGTTGGGTTTCTTTAAGTCGTCCGGGACTGTCTGGGTCGGTCTCGCCGTGTCGCAAACTCTTTTTGAGCTTCAGGCGGAACTGGCCGCCGCGTTTGAAATGTCGCCGAAATCCTTTCATCCGCACATCACGCTGGGACGCATCAAATCGAAAAACCGAATCGGTCCGCGCTTTTTCCAAACGCTGGAGAATATTAACACCGTGCCGATCTGTTTTGATATCCAATCACTGCGGATGATGAAAAGTGACCTGCTGCCGGAGGGAGCCAGGCACATACAGCTAAGCTGCGTGCCGCTTGCCCGGTAATCGCGGAAATCAGCCTTGCCGTTCAATCGCCACAACAGTGTTTCTTCAGGTTTTTTTATCTTGATCGGTTTGGTGAGATATCTGGCCATAATGGATGGCGGTGTGTAGGGGCAGAACCCGTGGGAAACCCTTATGGATTTTTTTATGGCTCATATTATTCAGGAAAGCCGTTTGGAAGTCCCGGGAACGGTTCCGGATGGTGTTGAACTGGCACGAAGACAGACAGAACGCGCAGATTACCACTTTGCCTTAAACCAATTATGGCAATGCCGGAATCCCTTACGGTCCCTCCTGGCCGGGCCAGCAGAGACGGCTCCCTTCAGTTATGCCTGTTTTAAAGTTATCAGGATATGAGTCGCAGATCCTGCCAAGGGTCTGCGGGTATGGAATAAAAGCAGAGGCCGTGCGGGAATTCAGAGATCGACGGTGCAAAAAGCGAAACGGCACTCTATTGAAGAACCCGCTGAAATCCGGTCGCGCCGCTTCCAAGGTTTGGAAATTGACCCGTTCTCTGTGATGGTTTACTCTTTCGTGCTTTTAAGGATGAATGACTTACGGGGGGAATTTAAACGCATGGCAAATACAATTCTAATCGGCTCTCAGTGGGGTGACGAAGGCAAAGGCAAAGTCATTGATGTATTGACCTCCAAAGCGGACTGGGTGGTTCGCTATCAGGGCGGTAATAATGCCGGGCATACGGTGGAAATCGGAGATCAGAAATACGTTTTACATTTAACCCCGTCGGGCATTCTGCGCCCCGGCGTGAAGTGTGTCATCGGCAACGGGTTGGTGGTCGATCCGGTCGGTCTGATGGCGGAACTTCAGGAGCTTGAAGGCCGCGGTATTGATATAAAGGACCGCCTGTTTATCAGCGACCGCGCTCATCTGGTGATTCAGTACCACAAGGAGCTCGACGGAGCCAAAGAGGCTAAACTTTCGACCGGCAAAAAAATCGGCACCACGAAGCGCGGAATCGGCCCGGCCTATTCCGACAAGGCAGATCGTACCGGCCTGCGCATGGGCGATGTGCTCGAAGATGATTTCGAAACAATGCTTCGCGATCGCATCGCGGTCAAAAACGCGCTGCTGGCGGTCCTCGATACCGAGCCGCTGGATGCGGATGGTCTGGTGAAAACCTGTACAGAAGCGCTCGATTATCTTAAACCGTTCATCTGCGATACTGTGCCGATGCTTAACGCCGCTGTGCGCGATCCGGAACAGAACGTTCTTTTCGAGGGTGCGCAGGGCGTAATGCTCGATATTGATTTCGGAACCTATCCTTTTGTGACCTCATCGAATACCGGGGCAGGCGGTGTGCCCGCCGGCGCGGGCGTTCCACCGCATTGCATCGACGAAGTAATCGGCATCGTGAAAGCCTACACGACCCGTGTGGGCGAAGGGCCGTTCCCGACCGAGCTGTTTGATGAAGACGGAAAACAGCTGGCAGAGGTCGGCCGCGAATTCGGCGCCACGACCGGTCGTCCGCGTCGATGCGGCTGGTTTGATGCCGTTGTCGCCCGCTATTCGGCACAGCTCTGCGGAATTGACCGCTGGGCACTGATGAAACTCGATGTTCTTGACGGGTTTGATACGATCAAAGTCTGTGTGGCCTATGAGTGCGATGGCAAGCGCGTGGATACTGTTCCGGCAAGTATCAGCAAACTGTCACGCTGTAAACCGGTCTATGAAGAATTCAAGGGCTGGAACAGTTCAACCTGTAAGGCGGCCTCTTTTGACGAACTGCCGGAGCAGGCGCAGAAATATGTTCGCTGGATCGAAGAGCTGACCGGTGTGCCGGTCAGCGTGCTCTCCGTCGGGCCGAAGAGATCAAGTACGATTGAATTGAAAGTTTGAGGGCTGAACCCTGAAACCTGATGTTCCAACCTTTGGAAAAGTGCCGGAGCACGTTGCGATTATCATGGACGGCAATGGCCGCTGGGCAAAGCAGCGCGGGCTGTCGCGGCTGAAAGGTCACGAGGAGGGCGCGCGGTCCGTTCTGGCCGTTTTGAAAGCGGCTAAAAAGGCGGGCGTCAGGTTTCTGACGCTCTATGCGTTCAGTACAGAAAACTGGATTCGTCCGAAGGAAGAGGTGGACGGCTTGATGAATCTTCTCGCGCTGTTTATAGACCGGCACCGTCGCGAGTTTCTTGAGAACAAAATCCGCCTGCGGGTGATCGGTCAGATCGACCGGTTGCCGGGAGGTGTCCAGAAAAAACTGGCAAAGCTGATTGATCAATCAGCCAAAGACTATGAGTACACACTGATTGTGGCACTGAGTTACGGCAGCCGTGCTGAAATTGCGGCGGCGGCCAAAGCCATCGCCCGCAAAGCGGCGACCGGCGAACTCGATCCGGAAACGATTACGGAAGAAACCGTGACACAGCACCTGTATCTGCCTGATGTTCCCGATCCGGAACTGATGATCCGCACCAGCGGTGAACTTCGGTTGAGTAATTTTCTGCTTTGGCAGCTTTCGTATGCCGAGCTTTATGTGACCGAGGTTCTCTGGCCGGATTTCCGGGAGGACGAATTTTATCAGGCATTGGAAGCGTTTAATCAGCGCGGTCGCCGCTTCGGCGGTGTCGTGACGCACTAAGAGAGGAATGTATGGATAAAAAACGAATACTGATGGGGCTGCTGATTGCAACGATTGTCGTGCTGTCGGTCAGTTTTGTTCCCGTCAGCAGCCCGCTCTCTTTACTGGTTCTTCTGGCGATCTGCGGTCTGGGAATGGATGAGTTTTATGCGCTGCTGCGCCGGGGGGGCATGCAGGCTTCCCGTCACGTCGGGATGATCAGCGGTCTGGGATTTGTCGTCATGACCTGGTTTTGTATCCGGCAGGGATATTCCATGCACGTGCTGTGGGCGCTTTTGCTGCTTATTCTTCTGGTGAATTTTTTCCGGCTGCTGATCTATCCGGATGCGCATCAGGCGATTCATAACGCACTGGGCACGCTGTTCGGTTTTATTTATGTCGCCTTTTTCTGGAGTTTTTTTGTGCGTATTTTTATGTCCGGACCACTGGATAAGCCGGGAATGGCGGGATTGTATTTAATCGCAACGGTGAAATCCGCTGATACCGGGGCCTATTTTATCGGGTCGCGCCTGGGCCGGCATAAGCTGTTCCCTCGAATTTCTCCGAAGAAAAGCTGGGAAGGTCTAGTGGGCGGAGTGGCCTGCTCCTGTATTCTGGGCCTGCTGTGGTGGCACTTCAGCGGAGCCCGCCTCGGCCGTATTCATTTTCCGATTCATCATGCGCTGCTGCTTGGCATTATCCTGCCGCTGATCGGAACGCTGGGCGACCTGGTGGAGTCTCTTTTCAAACGGGCTGTTGAGATGAAGGATTCGGGTGAGATCGCCCCCGGGCTTGGCGGCATGCTTGACATGATCGACAGCCTTCTCTTTACTGCTCCGTTCATGTATATGTATATTGAATTCTTCCTCTCACGGTAGAAAGGCTTTTTCATGGCGGATTCCCTTTTTCACATCTGGACAGTTTTTTATACGGTGTTTCTGGCGCTGTTTCTTTTCGGTATCACCGTGTTTGTGCACGAGTTTGGCCACTTTCTTGTGGCCCGGCGCTGCGGACTGATCGTGAAGACCTTTTCGATCGGATTCGGTCATGCTGTTTTTAAATGGGAGAGAGACGGTATTCTCTATAAAATCGGCTGGATTCCGTTCGGCGGCTATGTGGCACTGCCCCAGCTTGATCCCGAGGGGATGGAGAAAATCCAGGGCGGAGAATCCGGGGAATCATATCCCGGCGTGTCGCCGTGGAAAAAAATCGCGGTTGCCGTTTCCGGACCGCTCGGTAACATTCTGCTGGCCGCACTGCTGGCGATCGCTGTCTGGCTGATGCCCGGCAACGAGGCGGGCACACAACTGCGTCCGATTATCGGAAACATTGAAACCAACAGTGTGGCCTATGCCGCCGGTTTGCGTAAAGGCGATGAGATCATCGCTGTCAACGGAAAGCCGGTCACCAACTGGTATGACTTCAGCGTCGAAACCATGCTGAAGAGCAGTGAGACCGTGGTGCTTGATGTCCGCAGCACGGCGGGCGAAAGACAGCTGATCGTTCCGGTTACACCCAACGAAGACGGTATGCGCACTGTTGAGGGAATTACGCCGGCGGTTTCCTGTCTTTTCGGAGCGGTCACCTCCGGAGGCCCTGCCGATCGAGCAGGAGTTCAGCCGGGGGATGTTGCCTTGTCTTTCAACGGAGTCCCGGTGCTCGACTGGGTGCAGTTCACTGAACTGGTTCAGGCCGCTGAACCCGGTCTGCCGGCGGTACTGGTCGTCGAGCGTGACGGGGAAAAAGTTGAACTGTCGATTGTTCCGGAATACAATGAGGAATATAAACGTATTATGGTCGGGGTGCAGCTCGGCGGCAGCGGGATGCCCTGGATGCTCTATAAAAACCCGGTCGACCAGCTCAGGTATGATGCCCTGGCTATCGTCCGCGTGCTGAAAGCACTGGTGACTCCGGCAGAAGCCAGACAGGCCGCAGGCGGCCTCGGCGGACCGATCGCCATTTTCAGTATGCTCACCATGTCGATCAAAATGGGACTTGTGAATACCCTCGGCCTGATTCGCTTTTTGAACGTCAATCTGGCTGTTCTGAACCTCCTGCCGATTCCGGTGCTTGACGGCGGGCATATCGTTTTTGCGCTCTGGCACGGCATCACCCGCCGCCGGGTGAATGTGAAAGTGCAGACGGCGTTGATTAATCTGTTCGCCGTTCTGCTGATCGGTGCGATGCTGGTTCTGTCCTTTAAAGACATCGACCGGACCTGGCGGATCAAAGATCTTTTCGGCAAGCTTCTGCCCGGTCAGACTGAACAGATTGAAGATAAATAACGGTCGGTCACTTCTTCGGGTCGTTCGGTGCCTCCCGCTGCTCCTCAAGGAGTTCCGGATCGGGAATACAGATCGGTTCAACATTCCATATTTGTTCGGCATATTCACGGATCGTGCGGTCGCTGGAAAACCATCCCATGCGGGCGACATTGAGAATCGCCTTTTCGGCCCACGCTTCCGGCTGTGCGTACAATGTTTCGATCTTCTTCTGGATTTCAATATAGGGCCGGTAATCGGCCATATAAAAGAAGGGATCCCCGTTTTTGGTCAGATCATTGAAAATATCTGCATAGAGATCGGGCTGTGCCGGGTCAAATGCATTGACACGGATGGCTTCCAGCACGTTCTGCAGATCGGGGTCGCTGTCGTAGAAACTCCACGGATTGTAACCTTCCTGGGCAATCTTCGCCAATTCCTGTTCGCGATGACCGAAGATGAAAATATTTTCTTCACCGACATGCTGGGCAATTTCGATATTGGCCCCGTCCCACGTTCCGACCGTCAAGGCTCCGTTGAGAGCGAGCTTCATATTTCCGGTTCCGGACGCCTCTTTCCCGGCCGTTGAAATCTGTTCTGACAGATCGGCGGCCGGAATAATTCGTTCGGCCAGCGAGACGTTGTAATCCGGCAGAAAAACCGCTTTCAGGCGTCCTGCAACAACCGGATCATGATTAACAACCGAACCGATTGAATTGATGAGCTTGATAACACGTTTGGCCAGATGATAGGCCGGCGCGGCCTTGGCGGCGAAGATGAAGGTGCGCGGCACGATCTCGATCTTTGGATCGGCTTTAATCCGCTGATAAAGCGTAATGAGATGCATCGCGCTGAGCAGCTGCCGTTTGTACATATGGAGACGTTTAACCTGTACATCAAAGAGCGATTCAGGGTGAATCGGCACATGCAGCGTTTCCTCAATATACTGCGCGAGAGATTCTTTATTCCGCCGCTTGATCGCTATGAACTCTTTCTGGAAGGCCGGATCGGTTGCAAACGGTTCAATTTTTTTAAGGTCTTCCAGATTTTTAATCCAGCTATCGCCGATTTTATCGGTAAGGAGCGCGGACAGTTCCGGGTTGCACTTCAGCAGCCAGCGGCGGTGTGTAATCCCGTTGGTGATATTGATAAACTTATCCGGATAAATCTTGTGGAATTCCGGCATCACGCGTTCACGCAGCAGCTGTGAATGCAGGCCTGCCACGCCGTTGACTTTGTGACTGCCGACCACCGCGAGATTGGCCATGCGGACCTGCCGCACTCCGTTTTCTTCAATCAGCGAAACATTCTGGATCAGTTCAGTGTCACCGGGATATTTCATTTCAACCTGCTGCAGAAAGCGGTGGTTGATTTCATAAATGATCTGCATATGCCGCGGCAGCACACGCGACAGTAAATCGACCGACCATTTTTCGAGCGCCTCCGGGAGGAGGGTATGATTCGTGTAGGCGCAGGTTTTAACTGTGATTTCCCATGCTTTTTCCCACGGCACGTGGTATTCATCGCACAGAATCCGCATCAGTTCAGCAACCGCCAGGGCCGGGTGGGTATCATTCATCTGAATGGCATTTTTTGCAGCAAAGTTGTTGAAATTGCTGTGGTTTTTCAGATAACGGCGGATAATATCCTGAACCGAACAGCTGACGAGAAAATATTCCTGAATCAGTCGCAGCTCTTTCCCCGCGTGGGTGTTATCGGAGGGATAAAGCACCTTGGTTACATTTTCCGCCCAGTTTTTTTCTTCGACCGCCCGAACGTAATCTCCCTGATTAAACACATCCAGCCGGAATCCTTCGTCGGCCCGGGCACTCCAGAGGCGAAACGTATTGACGGTGTTGGTGTCGAAACCGACGATTGGAATTTCATAGGGAACGGCCTTGAACATCTGCCAGTCGGTCCAGACCGGATGGCGTCCGCGGTGAGTGCTCGAAATATTTGCAATCCGTCCGTAAACAAAGACCGGCACCGTATACTCCGGCCGCACCATTTCCCACGGATATCCCAGTTCCAGCCAGTTGTCCGGGCGTTCTTTCTGCCAGCCGTCTTCAAATTCCTGCCGGAAAATCCCGTGTTCGTAGCGAAGTCCATACCCGTAGGCGGGCAGTTCCATCGAAGCCATGGAATCGAGGAAGCAGGCTGCCAGACGGCCCAGCCCGCCGTTGCCGAGACCCGCCTCGATATCGAGTTCAATGATTTTACTCAGATCAATATCCAGCCGTTTCAGCGCTTCCCGTGCCGGCATCATAATGCCGAGGGCCAGGATGTTCCGTTCCAGCATTTTTCCGATGAGAAATTCCATCGACAGGTAATAAATGCGTTTAACATCCTTTTGCAGATAGGTTTCCTGCGTGGCGGTAAATCCATCAACCGCCAGATCCCGCAGGGTGTGTGCAAAACTGCAGAACAGATCAAAATCAGTGGCCACATGCCGTGTTTTCCCTCGACTGTAGCGAAGATGAAAAAGCGTGCGCTCTTCAATCATATCGGCGGTTATCTGAGCATTCCTGCGATTCATGGATTCATCCTTTGGTTCGAAACTGGATTTACTATGCTGCTGATCATAATTTGAATGGCGGCCTTCCTGCAAATGAATTATCGTTTTCATTATGTCGAACCATGTACAGATCAGTGCGTATTATCAGTCGCTTCTTGAGTCTCTCGGTCCGGATCACCCGTTGCGTCGAACGGTATTTCCGTTGGATGATTTTTCACCTGAACCGGGGGATTCAGACGATCCTCTCGGTGAAGAAATACACAGTCCGGTACCCGGTCTCATTCACACCTATCCTGATAAAGTCCTGCTGCTGGCCACCCTCAACTGTGCGGTCTATTGCCGATACTGCACCCGTGGCCGGTTGGTCGGGAAAACAACGAACCCCTGGGGAACAAAATCTGAAATTCAGTCCCGCTGGTTCCAGTGGTTGGGAAAGCATGAAAAGGTGCGCGATGTTCTCATTTCCGGCGGCGATCCGCTGACACTTTCTGATGGTGAACTCGATGGCCTGCTCGCCGGCGTCCGGAAAACAGACCACGTCCGCACGGTCCGGGTGGGATCCAAAGCGCCCGCCGTCTGGCCGCAGCGCATTACCCCGGCGCTTGCGGATATTCTGGCGAAGCACCGCGTCTGGCTGCAGCTTCACTTCATCCACCCGGCTGAGCTGACGCAGGAAACAACACAAGCCTGCGATACGCTCGCCGCCGCAGGCGTCCCGCTGGTCAGTCAGACCGTTCTGCTGAAAGGAATCAACGACGATGTCAATACACTCACCGGTCTTTTTTACGGACTGCTCGAACGCAGGGTCAAACCCTACTACCTTTTTCAATGCGATCCGGTTACGGGGTCGTCAAGCTTCCGCACTCCGGTTGAAAAAGGGCTGCAGTTGATCAGCGAGCTGCAGGGCAGGGTGTCCGGTCTTGCTCTGCCGGTTTTTGCTCTCGATGCTCCCGGCGGCGGCGGAAAAATTCCCCTGCTTCCCAATTCACGATTCCATCGCGAAGGAAACGAAATCGTCCTTACAAACTACGAAGGAAAAGAATACCGTTATCCGGATCCTGAAGGAGGTATACAACCCGCGGCAGAGACGCCGCGGCTGTAAAAATCATGAAATGGTTTTATAAAAAGCCGAAAAAAATCGGACTGGCGCTCGGCGGCGGCGGCGTGCGCGGACTGGCGCATATCCAGGTGCTGGAGACCTTTGATGAACTGGGAATTCGGCCTTATCGCATTGCCGGAACAAGCAGCGGTGCAGTCCTCGGTTCTCTTTATGCCTCCGGTCTTTCCGGTATTGAAGTCCACGATCTGATTCGCCAGTGGCTGGTGCCGCAGCCTGAAAAACGAAACACTATTCTTAACGGACACGATTTGCGCCAGTGGTCCCGGGTGCTCGATCCCTCCTTCAATCGCAACGGACTGTTCAAGGGCGAAAAAATTATCCGTTTTATTTCGGATTCCATTAAATGCAAAACGTTCGAAGAGCTTGAAATTCCTCTGTACATTACAGCGGCGGACTACGGAACTGCGGCGGAGGTTGTTTTAAAATCAGGAGATCTGCTTTCTGCCGTGCGCGCCAGTATCGCCATTCCCGGCGTTTTTGTGCCTGTTGAGCGCGATGGCCGTCTGCTGCTGGACGGCGGGATAGTGAATCCGCTGCCCTGCAATCTGCTGCAGAAGGAGTGCGATCTGGTGGTTGCTGTCGATGTCGGGGGAATCCGCAACATCAATGAAAGTCAACGCCCGGGTTTTTTTGATACCGTCCTGAGCGGATTCGAAATTATGGAATCGGCACTCATCCGCAATCAGCTGAAATACAATCCACCGGATATTTACCTCAAAGCCGACCTTCGTAACGTCGGACTGCTTGAGTTTAATAAAATGGACCAGGTTTTAGAGCAGTCTGCTTCCCTCAAAGAGGAGCTGCGCCGAAAACTGAAACGATGAGGAGCCGCCATGTCAGAGCCAACGCAGAGCAACCGGCTGATTCACGAAAAAAGCCCCTATCTTCTTCAGCATTCCCGCAACCCGGTCGACTGGTATCCCTGGGGTGAAGAAGCCTTTAACAAGGCACACGATCAGGACAAACCGGTGTTCCTGTCCATTGGGTACGCCACCTGCCACTGGTGCCATGTCATGGCGCATGAATCCTTTGAAAACGAAGAGGCCGCGGCCCGGCTGAATGAAGCCTTTATCTGCATTAAAGTTGACCGCGAGGAACGACCGGATATCGATGAAGTGTATATGACGGCCTGTCAAATGCTCGGCAATCGCGGCGGCTGGCCGCTGACGATTGTGATGACGCCGGATAAAAGGCCCTTTTTTGCCACCACTTATATGCCGCTTGAAACCCGTTCCGGACATCTCGGACTCCTTGACCTGATCCCGCGGATTTCCAATCTTTGGAAAAACCGGCGGGCCGACACCCTCCGGTCGGCAGAACGGATTACAGAGATGCTTGGAGAGCCGGGGGGAGCAGCTGAGCGTCCGGATGCCGAACTGCTGACCCGTGCATGGCAGGAATCGGAAGAGGCGTTCGACTCCGAATACGGCGGGTTCGGCCCGGCGCCGAAATTCCCGTCGGCGCACCGTCTTCTTTTTCTGATGCGGCAGAATCCCGGAACGGCACAACCGACGGTGGAAAAAACGCTGACCGCCATGCGGCTGGGAGGGATCTGGGACCATATCGGCTTCGGCATCCATCGCTATTCCACAGACCGCAAATGGCTGGTGCCGCATTTCGAAAAAATGCTCTACGATCAGGCGATGACGGCTCTGGCCTGCTGCGAAGCCTTTGAGGCATACGGCAGCGACCTGTACCGGAGGATGGCCGGGGAAATTTTCGGGTATGTCCTGCGGGATATGACAGCCCCGGAAGGCGGTTTTTATTCCGCTGAAGATGCAGACAGTGAAGGCGTGGAGGGAAGATTTTATGTCTGGTCTGTCGACGAACTGCAGGCGGTCCTTCCTCCGGATGAACTCACCCTGGCCGTTCGCCTGTTCCATGTCCAGACGAACGGGAACTTCAGGGACGAAACAACCCGGCGGCAGACCGGTGCAAATATCCTGCATCTGAATGAACTGCCGGAAGACCGTGCTGCGCTGGAAACGATTCGCAGAAAACTTTTTTTCGCACGTGAACAGCGGATTCATCCGCTGAAAGATACAAAAATTCTTACTGACTGGAATGGACTGATGATTGCCGCGCTGGCAAAAGCCGCCCGGGGGTTTAATCTGCCGGAATACGAAACCGCCGCACAGTGCGCGGCAGAATTTATCTGGAATAAAATGCAGCAGGACGGCCGGTTACTGCATCGCTGGCGCGATGGGAAAACCGCTGTGCCGGGACAGCTTGCGGATTACGCCTTTTTCATTTTCGGACTGCTGGAGCTTTACGAAACAAACTTTGATTTCCACCTCCTGGAAAAAGCACTGCTTCTCAATAAAACCGTCCTCGCTCATTTTCCGGATAAACTGCGAGGCGGTTTTTATCTGACGGCCGACGATGCGGAAACGCTGATTATCCGGCCGAAAAGCATGTATGACGGAGCTATCCCGTCCGGTAACTCAATACAAATGATGAACCTGCTGCGATTGGCCCGACTGACCGGGCATACGGAGTACGAGACCTTGGCGGACCGGACATTGAGGGCATTCTCTTCGATCCTCAACCGAATGCCGTCCGGGTTTACCCAGGCCCTCCAGGCGCTGCAGTTCCTTCAGGGCGGAGCCTGTGACATTGTCATTGCCGGCGACCGGGATCTGCCGGACACTCAGGCCATGATCCGCGCGGTCCGCTCTGTTTATCAACCGAACCGCACCGTTATTCTCAAAGAGCCGGGCTGCACCGACGTTGAAACCATTGCTCCGTTTACTGCCGACATGACTGCGGTGAATGGTAAATGCGCTGTGTATATCTGCCGCGACTTTTCCTGCGAACAGCCTTTAACCGACCCGCAGGCGGTTCGGGCGGCGCTTCAGAAGAGTCTGTCCGCCGATTGAATTCCTGCGGGTATGCCTTTCGCTTCCATGTTACGCTAAACTCGGGTTTTATGTGTGACGTTGACTTCAATTGCAAAATAACAGCGGTTTGACTGATGCTGCTCTCCTCCTTCCGCTTTGCCGCGCTGGCTGCGTTTGTTAAATGCACCGGCGATATTCCTCTATTATGAAAAGGCGTTTTTTCCGCAATCTGATCAGCCTGCTGCTGTTGATTTCCCTGTTGATCCGCAGAAAAAAGAGCCCCTTGAAAAAAAGAAAGCCGACCGTTTCTTATTTTCCGGGGTGTCTTCGGCACAATCGGCCTTTTGTTCTGTTTCTATGGGAGTGATCGATTGATTCTGGCCGATTCAGGGATGCTGAACAAAACGCAGCCTTTCTTTGTAACGATCTTTGCGTTTTTTCCTGAAAGAAGAAATATCCGTCAACAACCGGTCTGCGCCTTCGCCTTCCTCTTCATTCTGGCGCGGAGTTGACCTCAATGGAAGCGCTACGTCCGACAGGCTGTCAGGCGCGAGCTGCCTGGATCAATTCGTGTTGTAAAGGACGGTGCATTTCTCCGTTGTTTCCTTTGCCGCCTTTTGTAACACTCTCAGTTTCTAACCATTGGGAAAACCACGACGGTTTTTCCTTTGAACGGGAAAGACTGATGATGAAAACAGTTGCCATACTGGGAACCGGGCTGATGGGCTCATCGCTGGGACTTGCGCTGAAAAAGCGCAAGGTGCCGCTGCGCATTCATGCGTATGCCCGGCGCGAAGAAACCCGCAGGATCATGATTGCGCTGGAGGCGGCCGATGCGGTGTTTGACCGTCCGTCCGACGCGGTCAGAGATGCCGATCTGGTCGTTTTCTGTGTTCCGGTTCTGACGATTCCTGAATTGGCAAAAGCCTGCTGTCCAAGTCTGAAACCCCGCGCGGTTCTCACGGATGTCGGAAGTACAAAGGCTCACCTGAACAAGCTGATGGCAGAGGTGCTGGCAGGCACAGAGACCGTATTTATCGGTTCGCATCCGATCTGCGGCTCTGAGCAGCAGGGCATCGAGGCGGGCGATGCAGATCTGTATGAAGGCGCTGTGACGGTCGTGACTCCTTTCGGTCCGTGCGACGCCGCTGCCCTTGACGCAGTTTCCAACCTTTGGAAAAGTGCCGGGTCTTCAATAAAGGTGATGGATGCCGAACAACACGACCGGATTCTGGCAACGACGAGCCACCTGCCGCATGTTGTTGCGGCGGCACTGACGCTTTCGGCAAACCACTGCGGAATTCTTTGCGGCAGTGGATTCCGTGATACAACACGTATCGCTGAGGGCTCGCCGCAGGTCTGGAGCGATATTGTATGCACCAATACCCCGGCACTGAAAGACGCGCTGAAGGTTTTTCGTGCGCATCTGGATGAACTCGATGAGTTGATCAGAAAACGTGACGGCGAAAAACTGGCAGACTGGTTTGCCGCCGCCCGGAACAAACGCAAGGAGCTTCTGGGTTAATGCACTCTAAATCGGTTTATCCTGTTTCTGACTTTGGCGGAGAGCTGCGCGTTCCCGGCGATAAGAGCGTTTCCCAACGGATTGCGATGCTGGCTGCGCTGGCAAAAGGCACGTCGGAAATTCGCGGTTTTCTGCGCGGCGAAGACGCCATGCGTACGCTGGGGGCAATGTGTTCGCTGGGGGCATCTGTGAAATTTGAGGGAAATCTGCTCAGGATTACCGGCACCGGTGGAAAATTCAAGGAACCGGCCAATCCCTTAAATATGGGAAACTCCGGTACCGGAACCCGGTTGCTGGCCGGCCTGCTGGCCGGGCAGAACATGACGGTGATTATGACGGGCGATGCATCCCTTTCGCGTCGCCCGATGGGGCGCGTCAAAACTCCGCTGGAACAGATGGGGGCGCAGATTGAGTTGACCGGTGAGAAGGCCACGTTGCCCATGACGGTTCGCGGGACCCCCCTGCACGGCATCCGGTATGAACTGCCGATGGCCTCTGCACAGGTGAAATCGTGTGTGCTGCTGGCCGGTCTGTTTGCGGAAGGAAAAACAACGGTGATTGAACCGCGCCCGACACGCGACCACACGGAAAAACTTTTTCAAACACTGAATATCCCGATTGATATTAACGGTTTGGAAATCAGTATTCAGGGATTCGGGCGGAGAGGTCCGCAGATCGCGGCCCGCAGTCTGATTGTGCCCGGGGATTTTTCGAGTGCCGCGTTCTGGATTGCAGCGGTTGCGGCGCGGCCGGGGGCGGAGTTGATTGTGCGCGGAGTCGGGTTGAATCCGCGACGCACGGCACTGCTGGATGTGCTCAGGCGAATGGGCGCGCGGATTGAGGTTCATTTTACGGAAGAGCAGAATGACCCGATCGGAACCGTGCTGGTACGGGGCGCACGCCTGCGCGGAACTGAAATCGGCGGCGATGAAATCCCCAACCTGATTGATGAACTGCCGATGCTGGCGGTAACCGGTACTCTGGCGGAAGGCCGTACGATGATCCGCGATGCCGCGGAGCTGAGAGTGAAAGAGTCGGACCGTATTGCGGTGACAGCGGATCATCTGAGGGCGTTCGGGGCGGATGTGGAAGAGTATGCCGACGGCATGGCGGTGCGTGGTCCGGCAAAGCTCCACGCCCCGGAAAAACCGCTGGCGTCACATGGAGATCACCGGATCGCAATGTCGATGGCAATGATGGCGACGTTTGCGGACGGGCCGGTCATTCTGCATGATGTGGATTGTGTCGCAACGTCATATCCTGAATTCTGGAACCATTTGGAACAGTTAGGCGGTAAAATGAAATGAGCGGGCAACGAATAATCGCAATTGACGGACCGGCGGCTTCAGGAAAGTCGACGGTGGCACACGAAACGGCGAAGCGGCTGAACTGCATTTATGTGGATTCAGGCGCTCTTTACCGCGGGGTGACCTGGAAGATGATTCAGGCCGGCGTGGATACGAAACATTCTCTGCAGGTGATTCCCGCGCTGCTGAAATCCAAGTGGACGTTTACCGTCCGGGACGGCGCGGTGGTTTTTTCGATTGACGGTGTTGAGCCGGGAGATGCGCTGCGCAGCAAACAAGTTACCGAAGCGGTTTCAGATATTGCGGCCATGCCGCCTGTGCGTAAGTTTGTCGTGCATCGTCTGCGCAAGCTCAGCAGCCTCGGATCGCTGGCGATGGAAGGCCGCGATATCGGGTCCGTGGTTTTCCCGAAGACCCCGTATAAATTCTATCTCGATGCGAGTCCGGAAGAGAGGGCAAAGCGCCGCCATGCCGAGTTCACGGCAAAGGGTGAACCCGAAAAGGCTCAGGAGGTGCTCGAGTCGCTGCAGCGCCGTGATCAGAAAGATTCTTCGCGGAAAACGGCTCCGCTTAAAATCGCTGACGGGGCCTATGTGATTGATACATCGGGTCATAATGTCGAGGAGGTCACAAAAATTGTGATCGACCGGATTCATGAACTGGAGCGGCCCCGAAGTGAGGCAATGATCAGTCCCGGGCTCTATCGTGCGGCCTGTAATGTGCTGGGTTTCGGCCTGAAAATCTGTAATCAGATCAAAGTGGTTGGGTTGCAGAATGTACCGAAAACAGGCGGGCTGATTATTGCGTCCAACCACGCGAGTTATCTCGATCCGCCGGCGATCGGTTCGTTCTGCCGGATGCGCACCATCCATTTTATGGCGCGTGACACTCTGTTTCGCAATCCCCTGATGAGCGGATTTATGCGTCATGTCGGAGTGATTCCGCTCGACCGGGAGCGCGGCGGCGACCTGAAAGCAATGAAGACCGCTATTCAGCTTCTGCAGGACGGCGGAGCGGTTGCCCTTTTCCCGGAGGGAACGAGGACGACTGACGGCAATCTGCAGCCGCCGAAGCCGGGAGTCGGTTTTCTGGTGGCCAAAGGCTGCTCACCCGTCGTGCCGGTCTATATCCACGGTTCGTATGAAGCGTGGTCGAAATACAGCGGCGGCTTGAAGCGCGTGCCGATCACTGTCATTTTCGGGCAATTGATTACACGGGAGGAAATTCGCCGGCTGGGTACCGGTCGCAAGGCCTATGCACTGATTGGCGAGTTGATTATGAAACGAATCGCAGAACTGAAAGAAAAATTTGAAAAGGGACAGATTGATGAGTAAGCAGGGAAAAACAGCGATTTCTCCGACACGGGAAGAAAATTATCCGGAATGGTACCAGCAGGTAGTGCGCGCAGCCGAACTGGCTGAAAACAGCGATGTGCGCGGCTGCATGGTGATTAAGCCGTGGGGCTATGCCCTGTGGGAAAATATTCGTACGGCACTGGATCGTTTTTTTAAGGACACCGGTCATGTAAACGCCTATTTTCCGCTGTTTATCCCGAAAAGTTATCTGGAAAAAGAGGCCGAGCACGTCGAGGGTTTTGCCAAGGAGTGTGCGGTTGTGACGCATCACCGTCTTGAGGCGGGACCAAACGGCGGCCTGGTGCCGGCGGGGGAACTCGAAGAGCCGCTGGTGGTTCGCCCGACGTCTGAAACGATTATCGGGGCAGCGTATGCCAAATGGGTGCAGAGCTATCGTGACCTGCCGATTCTGATCAACCAGTGGGCCAATGTGGTTCGCTGGGAAATGCGTACCCGTCTGTTCCTGCGCACGACGGAATTTCTCTGGCAGGAAGGGCATACGGTTCATGAAACCAGCGAAGAAGCCTGGGATGAAACGGTTAAAATGCTCCAGGTCTACAAACAGTTTGCCGAAGAATACATGGCAATGCCGGTACTGACCGGCGAGAAGACCGCGGGGGAACGTTTCCCGGGCGCGGTCAATACGTTTTGCATTGAAGCGATGATGCAGGACTGCAAGGCGCTGCAGGCGGGGACGAGCCATTTCCTCGGGCAGAATTTTGCGAAATCATCCGGCATCAGCTTCCAGTCGCGTGCAGGTCGTGAAGAATTGGCGTGGACAACTTCCTGGGGGGTTTCTACACGTCTGATCGGTGGAATGGTAATGACACACGGCGATGACGACGGAATGATTATGCCGCCGCGCCTTGCTCCGTCGCACGTAGTGATTCTGCCGATTATCCGCAAAGACAGCGATCAGGAGAAAATCATGCGGTACTGCAATGAAACCGCCGAAATGCTTCGTGCACAGATGTATGCCGGTCGGCCACTGGAAGTGGCGGTGGATTCCCGTGATGTCAATGCCGGTGAAAAAGGCTGGCAGTGGATTAAAAAGGGAATTCCGCTGCGTATCGAAATCGGTCCGCGCGATATGGAAAACAATGCAGTTTATGTGGCGCGTCGCGATAAAGGTGTGAAAGAAAAATACGGGCAGAGCCGGGCTGAATTTGTATCGACGGTTTCCTCCGTTCTGGAAGAGATGCAGCAGGGATTGTTCGAGCGAGCCTGTGCATTCCGTGCAGAAAACACACGGGAAATTGACAGCTGGGATGAATTTGTTGAGTTCTTTAAAGAAGGACGCGGCGGTTTCGCAATGTCCCACTGGGACGGCACGGCGGAAACCGAACAGAAAATTAACGATGAATTGTCTGTGACCATCCGCTGTATTCCGTTTGATTATGAAACGACCGGTGCCGGATCGTGCATTGTCAGCGGACGGCCAAGCAAAGGCCGGGTGGTTTTCGCAAAGAGCTATTAGCAGTTCTGAAAGAGGATATTGTGGCAAAACGAAAATTTAAAATCAAGGGAACCAAAGATTTTCTGGTCATCGCTGTCTTTTGCGGTTTTGTCTGCATCTGGTCCATTCGCGACGCCTGGTTCCCCACGGAACAAACGCTGAAAAAACACCCTCGTGAAATTCCTGTCGCATTTAAGATTTCCGGAGTCGTGGATCATATTCCGGTCAAACCGGGACAGAAAATTTCCGGAAAAACGGTGCTGTCGACCCTCCATGACGAAACGTATCGAATGCGAGTTGAAAAAGCCGAAGCGGCTCTTGAGGCAGCAAAAGCGGATCAGGACCCGTCGGCGATGGGAAAAGCGCTGGCAGATCTGATGGCGGCCCGCGCCGACCTGAATGCCTGCACGATTGAAAATACAGATATCACCTGGACCGGCTCGCATGGAGAAGAGGTTTTGCGCGGCGTAGTCAGCCGCGTGCTGGCGCGACCGGCTACGTATGTCGAAGCCGGGGCTCCGGTTTTAACGATTAAACCGCACGATACGTTTTATTTATTTAACAAAACGCTGGCCGTGATAATGTTTATTGGAATGGTTGCCGGGCTGATTTTCCACTGGATTGCTTCGAAGTAATCGAAAAGGTTTCAGAATAGGGCTTGACCCTGTATCGTCCGTTACTAATATGTCCGTCTTGTCTTGCTCTGTAACCCGTTACAGATAAGATAATTCGAAAGAGAGGGGGAATACATGACAAAAAGAGATTTAGTCGTCCGTATCGCCGATGAAACCGGTCTTATTCAGCAGGATGTCGCCGCTGTTCTGCAGAAATCACTGGATTACATCATCGAGGCGCTGGAAAAAGGCGAGGCAGTCGAATTCCGCAATTTCGGAGTGTTTGAAATCAATGTCCGCAAAGCACGGATCGGTCGTAATCCGAATAAACCGGAAGATGTCGTAACGATTCCCGAGCGCCGCGTTGTTAAATTCAAGCCCGGTAAAATCATGAAACAGCGCATTACCGGCATTTAGATCATGGCCTCCAGTCAGTTCCAACCCATTCAGGGCATGTCGGATATTGCCGCACCGGACAGTTTTCTCTGGCAGATGATCGAAGAACGGGCGCGCGATATTTTTACACGGTATTGCTTTTCAGAAGTCCGCACTCCCATTCTAGAAAAAACAGAGCTCTTCATTCATTCTCTGGGCGACACCACGGATGTGGTGACCAAGGAAATGTATACTTTAGAAGATCGGGGCGGTCGCAAACTGACCCTGCGCCCCGAGGGAACCGCCAGTGCCATCCGCTATGTCGCCGCCGGCGGAGACAAAACGGCTTCCGCACGGATTTATTACATGGGGCCGATGTTCCGCTGTGAACGCCCGCAGGCAGGCCGTAAGCGGCAGTTCCATCAGATCGGGGTGGAGGCAATCGGTGCTCCCAACCCGCTGGCTGATGCTGAAGTGATTGCCCTTCAGCTACATCTTCTTGCTGCATGGGGACTGGCCGACGCGAAAATCCGGCTCAACACGATCGGACTCCCCGAAGACCGTGCTGCTGTTTTAAACGGATTGCGCGAAGCGATCCGTCCCCGCCTGCACGAACTGCCTGAAGAGGCTCAACAGCGCTTTGAAACCAATGTCCTGCGGCTGCTCGACTCCAAGGATGAAGCTGTACAGAAGATTATTGGCGCTGCTCCGCCTGTCACTGAATTCATGTGTGCGGAGACACGTGCCTATCTCGATACCGTTGTCGAAACACTTCGGAATCTTGACATTGATGTCGAAGTGGATACCTCGCTTGTGCGCGGTCTCGACTATTATGTTCATACGGTCTGGGAAGTCGTGCATGGTGGACTCGGTGCGCAGAATGCGCTGGCAGGCGGGGGGCGTTACTGCATTCAGATTGGAAAAAATGCAGTAAACGGAGTTGGTTTCGCTATGGGAGTCGAACGCGTGATCGCGGCGCTGGAAGCTGGGGGGATCAGCGCCGTGCAGTTTGCTCCGCCGCCCCCGGTTTTCATTGTTTCTCTCGGTGAGGCGGCACTTAAAGAAAATCTGCTGCTGCTGCAGATGCTGCGGAAACACGGCGTTGCCTGTGAAATGGAGCTATCGGCCCGCAAAGTGCAGGCCCAGATGCGCCGTGCCAATAAAACCGGCGCACGGCAGGTGATCATCCGCGGTGACAGCGAACTCGAAAAAGGAATTTTTGTTCTTAAAAACATGGGCGACGGCACACAGAGCGAAGTCGATCTGCCTGAGCTGATGAAACTTTTAACTTAATGGAGCTTTAAACCATGCATTCGTTTCGTACACACAACTGCGGAGAGCTTCGCAAAGACCAGGTCGGACAGACCGTGCGCCTTTCCGGGTGGGTCAACACCATCCGCGATCACGGCGGCGTTCTTTTTATCGACCTGCGCGATCATTACGGCATGACTCAGATTGTGATCAGTCCGGAGAAACCGTTTTATAAAAATATTGAACACTGGCGGGTTGAAACCGTTCTCTGTTTCACCGGGGAGATCGTTGCCCGCGATGCCGCCGCAGTGAATCCGAAGCTGCCCACCGGCGAGATCGAACTGGTGGCGGAAACGATGGAGGTACTCGGTGAAGCCGAGGTGATTCCTTTTCAGGTCAGCAAAGATGAGGACTGCTCTGAAGCACTGCGCCTGAAATACCGATTTCTCGACCTGCGCCGTAAAAAACTGCACAGCAATATCATTTTGCGTTCCAAAGTGATTTCGCGGATGCGTCAGCTGATGACGGAACAGGGATTTCTGGAATATCAGACGCCGATTCTCACCAGCTCTTCACCGGAGGGCGCGCGCGACTATCTCGTGCCGAGCCGTGTTCATCCCGGTAAATTCTATGCCCTGCCGCAGGCACCGCAGCAGTTCAAGCAGCTGCTGATGGTTTCCGGCTTTGACCGTTATTTTCAGATTGCTCCGTGCTTTCGTGATGAAGATGGACGTGCCGACCGCTCCCCCGGCGAATTTTATCAGCTCGATATGGAAATGGCCTTCGCGACACAGGAGGATGTTTTTGAGGTGAATGAAAAACTCCTGTCGGGCATCTTTTCGGAGTTCAGCAACCGGCAGGTGGATGCAGCACCGTTTTTGCGCATTCCGTATCTTGAGGCCATGGAAACATACGGAACCGATAAACCGGATCTGCGTAATCCGCTCATCATTCAGGATGCGAGCGAAATTTTTCGCAGTTGCGGCTTTAAGGCGTTTGCCGGCGTGGTCGCAAAGGGCGGGGTGGTCAAAACGATCGCCGTCAAAGGATGCGCCGGGCACCCCCGTAAATTTTTCGATGATATGATCGAATTCGCGCAGTCGGTCGGTGCCAAAGGACTGGGCTATATCAGCTGGATCGATGGGGAAGTCAAAAGTCCGATTGCCAAATTCCTTTCGGAAGATGAAATCGCTTCACTCAAAGCTCTCGGCGGCGTTGAAGACGGCGACACGATGTTCTTTATCGCGGATACGGTGAAAAACGCCCGGAGCATCGGCGGCGCGGTGCGCACTGAACTCGGCAGCCGCCTTGACCTGCTTGAAAAAGATGTTTTCCGCTTCTGCTGGATTGTCGACTTTCCAATGTTCGAGCTTGATGACGACGGCAAAGTGGAATTCAGCCACAATCCGTTCTCCATGCCGCAAGGCGGCATGAACGATCTGCTCAACAAAGATCCTCTCGATGTACTGGCCTACCAGTACGACATCGTCTGTAACGGAACCGAACTTTCGTCAGGCGCAGTCCGCAACCACAGTCCGGAACTGATGATCAAGGCCTTTGAAATCGCCGGCTACGGCCGTGAGGTGGTCGAATCCAAATTTCCGGCGCTTTACCGCGCCTTCCAGTACGGTGCGCCCCCGCATGCAGGGATTGCGCCGGGCGTAGACCGGATTGTCATGCTGCTCGCCGATGCCCCCAATATCCGCGAGGTGATTGCTTTCCCGATGAACCAGAAAGCCGAAGACCTGCTGATGGGCGCGCCCTGCGAAGTGGAAATGAAACAGCTGCGCGAACTGCACATCAAACTCGACCTGCCGAAAAAGCAGGAAAAAGGCGCAGAACAGAGCTCGCAACAGTAGTCCGTGCAGGGATCGGGTCACTTACGGCCTGTCGCGGACGGGATGATTATCTGATTTTCGGTGTAAGCAGTTTGGAAAACAGCGCGCGCACATGAATACTATTGAACGATCTATTGTTGTCCCGTTCTTCAACGAGGAGAACTGTGTCCGACCTGTTCTGGAAGAGATAAAGGCCTGTCAGCCTGAAGCGGAACTTATTGCCGTGGACGACGGCAGCACGGATCAGACTTGGAAAATGATTTGCGGCACGACGTCAGTGCAGGGCCTTCGACTGACCGAAAACCGCGGACAGAGCGCCGCGATATACGCCGGAATGCGTGCCGCCTCCGGTGATATCATTGTGTTGATGGACGGTGACGGACAGAATGATCCTGCCGATATCGAAAAACTGATTGAGTTGCTGCGACAGAAAGATGTCGATGTGGCTTGCGGGTACCGGGAGAAGCGCCGTGATATCTGGAGGCGCCGGGTCGCATCAAAAATCGCCAACGCAATTCGCAGAAGCATCCTGAATGACGACATCCGGGACACCGGTTGTTCGCTGAAAGCGTTCCGCCGCGAGCATGTGGATCTGCTGGTTCCCTTCAACGGTCTCCACCGCTATCTTCCGGCCATTTTCAAACACGCCGGTCTGCGCATTGCCGAAACGCCGGTGAATCACCGCGCCCGCACGCAGGGCGTTTCAAAATATACGAACTGGAACCGGGCGCTGCGCGGCATTTACGACTTGTTTGGTGTTCGCTGGCTTTTGAACCGTAAAGTGGTGTACCCCAAGGTGGAGCAGCATAATGAACAGTGAGTTGTTTACGATCGGATCGTGGACTGTCACCCCGTGGAAACTGATCGGTTACATCGGTGTGTTTCTTTTCGGCGGACGATGGGTTGTGCAGATGATTGCTTCCGGTATCAAAAGGAAGCCGACCTTTCCGCGGCTTTTCTGGTACATGAGTCTATCCGGAAGTATCTGCCTGCTGGCCTATTTTATCTTCGGGAAAAATGATTCCGTCGGGATTTTATCCAACCTGTTTCCGGCCTGTGTCACCGGTTATAATCTGTTTTTGGATATCACTCACAAACGACACCGACACACAGACCTTTAAGGACCGTGTGCCGATTCCATCTGCCAGAGCACTACCGTTTTTCCCCTGTATTTATGGGTGTAGCAGACTGTTGCATCGTCCGGCAGGGTGTTTTTCCCGCGGGAATAGCTGATGAATAAAGCTCCGGGCCAGCGTTTCGCAAAATCGGAAATCTGATCCGGATTGTCGTCCAGTACTGTAAGCGGCTGCTTCAGCCGGCCGAGGAACTGATACTGTCCGTGGTATTTTCCGATATGCGCCACGGCTCTGCCGTTTTCCATGTTTTTCTGCACTGCGCGGGCCACCGGTTTGATATCGTACGACTCCATCAGGCTGTTTTTAATCTGGAAGAAAGTAAGTGCGGCGATAACAGCGGTGCTTACAGCCAGGCATTTCACCGCAGAAGAGAATGAAGGAAAACGGAAAAAGTAGAGAAATGCGCCGATAGACAAAAGTCCGGCTGATGCGATTTCTGTCGGGACAACGGCGAAGACAACCGCAGGGGTCTTCAGCGGAATCAGTGGAAGGCAGGCGATCACAAGCCCGGCTGCGAAGTAAAAGAGACCGAAAAGTTTTACTGAGGATTTCCTTCCGTCGAATTCAGAAAGACAAAGGTTTCGACCCGCCAGAAGAGCACCTGCCGGAATGAAGGGCAGCAGATAATGCACCTGTTTCCCGCTGATCAATGAGAAAATAAGCAGGGGAATTCCCATCCACAGCAGGCAGAAACGAGTTCCGGTATCTGCGGTTTTCAGTCGAAAACGGCGAAATGCCGGGCGGAAAAGAATCCACGGGAAAAAGAGCAGCGGAAGAATCGGAAGGTACCACCAGAACGGCCGGCGATGCGCAAAAGAGGATGTAATTCGATCCGCGGTCTGTTTCCACAGAATTTCATGCCGATAGCTCGCGCCGCCCAGAAGAATGGCGGGAACAACCCACAGCAGAGCGATGCCCGCTCCCAGCAACAGCGCCCCGGAAACGGACCTGTACCATTTTCCCCGGCGAGGTCGATCCATACGGCGGCTCCACAGAGATCGCAGAAACGGCAGCGGAAGAAGATAAATCAGTACTGCGGGACCCTTGGTTAAGATTCCGCCGGCGATACCGACTGCCAGCAGCAGCAGTCCGTGCCGCCTTCTGTCGCCTTCTGCCGCCTGCAGTATGCCCAGCAGACCCAGCAGAACCCAGAATGTAAAAACCATATCAAACATAATCGCGACAGACCAGATATCCCATACGGCAATGGATGCAAGAATCAGCGTTGCAAAGAAGGCGGTTCTGTTTTCCTGCGGCCAGAGTCGGAGACTGATCCGGTATACGAGCATGAGATTCAGCAGACTGAAAATCCCGGGAATCAATCGGGGCGTAATTTCATTTACACCGAAAACAGCCCAACTGAGATGCATCAGCCAAAACAGCAGCGGCGGCTTGTGGGGATAGGGGGCCCCGTTCAGTAAAGGAACCAGAAATGAATGATGAATCCACATTTCCCAGGCGGCAGAAACGTAACGTGTTTCATCGATCGGCATAATCGGAAAGGTCAGAATGCCGCACAGACTGATAAACGAAACCAGCAGCAGCGGCAGTTTTAGATCATTACGCATTGGTCGCATAAGCAGTCCTGAGTTTTCAATTCAATCGAAGATCATATCGGGCCATCCCGGTCGACGCAAGAGTGCGGTGGGTATTCCGCCGATTCTGAAGCGGTTACACCCCGTAAACAGGAGAATGGTGGACAATGAGCACCGGAAAGAGCTGTACGCTGAGTCCGGAAATAATGGCGTTGGTCAGCGCGATGAACGGCGGACTCGACCCTGATCTGATAAGCTCATTGCGGAACCGCCTCTGTTGATTTATGTTCCGGACATGCTTCCGCAGTGGATTATTGAAAAAAAGCGCGACGGGAATGAACTCTCCAATAAGGAGATCCATTTTCTCGTCAAGGGGTTCACTGAAGGCTCCATTCCTGACTATCAGATGGCCGCTTTTGCGATGGCGGTCTATTTTAAAGGAATGACTCCGCACGAAACGGCTGCGCTTACGTTTGAAATGATGCACTCGGGCGAGGTGATTGATCCGGCCCGGCTGCCCGGCATCAAGGCGGACAAGCATTCGACCGGCGGGATTGGCGATAAAACCTCTCTGATCCTCGCGCCGCTCGCCGCCGCCTGCGGACTGACCGTTCCAATGATTTCCGGCCGTGGCCTCGGCATTACCGGCGGCACGCTCGATAAGCTCGAAGCAATTCCCGGCTATCGCACCGATCTCTCCGAAAAAGAGTTTTTCCAAACCCTGGAAACCTGTGGATGCTCCATCACCGGCCAAACCGCGCAGCTCGCCCCCGCTGATAAAAAACTCTACGCTCTGCGCGATGTCACCGGAACGGTTCCCTCCATTCCGCTCATTACCGCCAGTATTATGAGCAAAAAACTGGCCGAGGGAATCGACACTCTTATCCTTGACGTCAAATGGGGGCAGGGCGCTTTCATGAAGACGGTCGAACAGGCGCGCGAGCTCGCGCAGGCACTGGTCGAAGTTGGTACTCATATGGGCAAAAATGTCCGTGCACTGATTACCGATATGAATCAGCCGCTCGGCCGCAGTGCGGGCAACGCGCTGGAAGTGCAGGAATGTCTCGACATTCTGAACGGCGGCGGTCCGGACGATTTGAAAGCGCTGACCGTTGACTTGACGGCCCACATGCTTGAGCGTTCCGGTGTTTTTCCAGACTTGGGGAAAGCACGTGAAAACATTTTACAATGTTTGGAAAACGGTACCGCTCTGAAAAAATTTGAAGCAATGGTCACTGCGCAGGGCGGCTCCACCGAGTGGGATTTCGCCGAAGCGGAAATTCAGGAGCCGCTGCCTGCGCCGGCGGACGGCGTTGTCTCTGCTGTCAATGCCGAGCTGATCGGAAAAGGCTGTCTTGTGCTTGGCGCGGGACGCCAGAAAACTGACGATACGATTGATCATGCCGTCGGCATTGCGCAGATGAAAAAACCGGGCGAAGCCGTCAGAAAAGGCGACCCGCTCGCCGTCATTTTTTCCAATGACCGGAAAAAAATGGACGAGAGTTTTCCGATGTTTGGAAAAGCCTTCAGGATCGGATCGTCCTTTGAACCCAGGCCGCTGATTTCGGAACAGATCAGTTAGTAGTGAGTCCGGTCCGCTTTGTTTTTCCATGCCTCAAAGGCTTTGCGGGCTTCATCGTGCAGGCCCTGTTCAGACGGCAGTGCGCGTTCGTTCCACTCTTTGGGGATTTCCTGGTAGATCTGCTCGTCATCAAAGCCTGCATCTGCGGCATCTTTGCGCGTAGCGGCGAAATAGAGTTTGTCCAGCCGCGCCCAGTAAATGGCGGACAGGCACATCGGGCAGGGCTCGCAGCTGGAATAGATTTCGCATCCTGCGAGATCGAACGTGTTGAGATGCGCGCAGGCATCGCGAATTGCCATCACTTCGGCGTGAGCTGTCGGATCGTTGGAGGAAGTGACGCGGTTCCAGCCGCGTCCGACCACAGTACCGGCTTTGACGATAAGCGCCCCGAACGGTCCACCCTCTCCGGCATCCATTTTTTCAATGGAAAGTCGGATCGCTTCCTTCATAATTGCACGATCCATAACCTTGATACTAAAGATCATTCCCTTTACGATCAAGCCTCATGAAAACAATCGACCAGATATTACTCGATGAAGCTGCTTCGGCGGTGAGACAGGCCTGGCCGGAGGCGAAGCCGAAGCTGGGGATTGTTCTTGGCTCCGGCTGGGGCGAAGCCATCGCAGATTTTCCGGTCCGGGCAGAGCTCTCTTATGAAATGATTCCAAACCTCGGGAAAACCGGAGTGGTCGGCCACGCGGGAAAACTTCTTCATGCTGAGTCCTGCGGCATGGAGCTTTTTATTTTTCAGGGTCGTCGTCATGTCTATGAGGGTGAAGGATGGACACCGGTTGTCCTGCCGGTCTGGATTCTGAAGCATTTCGGTGCGCAGACAGTGCTGCTCACAAACGCTTCCGGAGGTATTCGCGAAGACCTGCACCCCGGGGCGCTGATGGCGATTGAGGATCATATCAATATGCTCGGCGGCAATCCGCTGACGGGCGCTCACAATCCGGCATTCGGAGACCGCTTCCCGGACCAAACCGTAGTGTATGATCACGATCTTCGCCAATTGCTGATGGGTGCCGGAGCAGACGCTTCCGGCATTTATATTGCGACCGGCGGACCGACATTTGAAACTCCGGCGGAAATACGTGCTTTTCGTACGCTGGGTGCGGATGCGGTCGGCATGTCCACCGTTCCTGAAGCAATTTTCGCCAATGCGCTCGGCCTGAAAGTTGCCGGGCTCAGCTGCAGCTGTAACTGGGCGGCGGGACTTGGCGATGAAAAACTGACACATGACGACGTGGCGAAGGCCGCGGCTGAAGCCATGCCGCGGATGCGTGCAGTCCTCAATGGATTTGTCGAAGCCCTTGCCTGACGAAGGACGCTTTATGCGTGTATTAAATCATCTGTTTGAAAACAACCGGACCTGGGCGCAGGGGATTCTGCAAAAAGATCCCGATTTTTTTAAAGTCCTGTCTGATCAGCAGAAGCCGGAATATCTCTGGATTGGCTGTTCAGACAGTCGTGTTCCGGCCAACCAGATCATCGGGCTGCAGCCCGGAGAGGTTTTTGTGCACCGGAATATCGCTAATATGGTGATTCATACCGACATGAACTGCCTTTCTGTAATTCAATATGCCGTTGATTTCCTGAAAGTGAAACATATCATCGTCTGCGGACACTATGGGTGCGGCGGAGTAGAGGGCGCGATGGACAGCCGTCCACAGGGTTTAGTGGATAACTGGTTGAGACATATCCGTGACATCTATCAGAAATATGAATCCACACTTGACCGAATCACCGACCGGAAATGCCGCAGTACTAAACTTTGTGAACTGAATGTCATTGAACAGGTTTCCAATGTCTGCCATACGACAATTGTGCAGGAAGCCTGGCGTCGCGGACAGGAGCTGGCCGTGCATGGATGGATTTACGGTCTGGAAAACGGCCTGATACGCGATCTGCACGTCTGTGTGCGCGAAGCCACTGAACTTTCGGAAATTTACCGCATAGCCGTCGATGAAGAACTGCAGCAATCCTCATGAAAACTGAAGCCCTGCTGGAGGCCGCACGTAACGCCGCACACAAAGCGCATACGCCCTATTCGCACTATAAAAGCAGGCGCGGCTCTGTCATGTTCGGATGGAGCCGTTTTTTACTGGCTGCAACATGGAAAAGGCTTCTTAGGGGCTCACAAAGTGCGCCGAGCGGACCGCTGTTTTTACAGCGATTGCTGCCGGTCGGCGTGATCTGCGGCTGTTGGAAATCGGCCCGCGGGTGGAAAGCGGCAGCAATCGACCGCTCTGACGCTGCTTATGAATAGAGCAGGCTGAAGCCGGGGATCTATTCTATTCCCTGACCGGCTCGTTCTGCTTTCCGCATTTCGGGCAGCGGGCCAGCGGGGTGCGATGAACTTCCGCATAGATGTGGTGACAGCTGCTGCAGCGGTAGATCACGTTGTTTCTGTTTCTGTGCCGCCGGCGAAAGATGATGACGTCGTAAGCGACAGCGGCGGCAAACAGTCCGCTGAGCGCAAAAACGAGCGGCAGCGCGAGAAGATGGAGAGGATGGACCTGCATTATTTTTTCACCTCCTGCGGGAAACGGATATCAATCCATCCCAGGGTGTCTTTTTCCGCCGGCTTGAAATTCAGTTTTTTGATTGCCCCGACAAGGGACGAATTTGTGATCGGCTTCTCAAAAAAAGCATTCTGCACGCTGCCGTCTGCCGATACCGTCAGATAGACGCGCAACGTTGCGGGCAGCCCGGCAGAATCGAAATCAAACGGAATGGTCTCATGAACCCTCGGTTTGAGTTCCGGAGAAAAGAAGAGTTCTGTTTTCCGGGGGGGTGCACGAATCACAACCGTCGGGGAGGCATCCGGTATCGGGAGAGGATTCGATGGCAGATCGAGGTCGCGCAAAAGCAATTTCCGGTTGATCACGGGCGAGGCGGTGGTCTTACGCGCAAGGAAGCGGACGGGCGACGCGGGTTTTTCGAGATTCAGGCGCAGGTCAACACGCTTTTCAGGAAAAGGGCCGCTGAAGCCCAGCGATGAAGGCAGAGCAAAAAGATCCGGTCTGCGAAGTTCGCGCAGACGTTGGTTTCCTGCCGCCAGGTAGGTGGCTGAGGAACGAATGGAAGGCAGCTCCGGACGCGTCGGGACAGGACGAAAAGCGAGCAGCCAGAACATATGCCACCCGGCAGCGCAGAGAATTGCGACGGCAAATGACGGAGTCAACTGGAGACGACATTTCACGGCGAGACCGACTCGGCATTTTGTGTAGCAATAAATACCCGGTGAAATCCGGCGAGAATTGCCGCATCATAGATGGTTATCACAGTGGACTGTGGTGTGAGACGATCCGCCTCCAGAATCAGCGCCGCATCCGGATTCTTTTGCAGAGCGGTGCTCAGGACAGGTCCAAGATCAGCAGGATTCAACAGTTCATCGTTAAAGAAAAACAGCCCTGTACGCGTGATGCTTAAAACCATGTCATTGAAACGAATACCGTCGACCTGTGATGCTTCCGGCAGATTCAGCACAATGCCGGGTTTCTGGACAAAAGGGGAGGTGGCCAGGACAAAAGCAGTGAATAAAAGCGCCGCATCAAGGAATACGGTTCCGGTGAGAAACCCGCGGCCCGTCCGTCGGTGCGGCCGGAACGTTCGGTGCAGGGACAGGACAGCTTCGCTGTCGTTACGATTCATGGTTGCCTCCAGCTGCCGGATGGGTGAGAAAATAGATGATTTCTTCCGCGGTCTGTTCCATGTCGAGTGCAATGGACTCGACGCGACTGACTAGAAAGTGGTAGCCCGCATATGCGGGAATACCGGTGATAAGGCCTAGAGCCGTGGTGATCAGCGCGGTCCAGAGTCCTCCCGCGAGATCGCCGATTTCTGCGAGCGGTGAGCCGGCCTGCAAGGCGGCCAGCATGGTGAGCAGGCCCAGCACGGTGCCGAGCAGACCAAGCATCGGCAAAATCTGTGCCAGGATGATGAGCAGATTCATATGGCGCTCCAGGCGCGGAATTTCACGAATACCTGCCTGTTGAACCGCTTTGACCAGTTCACCTTTTGAGTCGTCACGGTGGAGCAGTGCCGTGCGAACGAGGTGTGCGGCGGGACCGGGAGTCTGGTTGCAGATGCTGATGGCTTCCAGATCGTTGCCATGGCTGAGGTTGGTGGTGATTCCGTTGAGAAAGTCATCAATTTTAATCTGGGCGCGGTGCAGGTGAAAAAAACGCTCCAGAAAAATTGTCAGAGAGATAAATCCTCCGGCCAGAATGAGCCATAGAACTGTTCCCCCGTTGTTTATCCATTCAATCATAACTGAACTCCTCTGTTTTTCAGGTCAGGGAGTTGTGAACATCCGTGAGCCTGAAGGCTGATGCCCGCTTTCACAATGCTGTTGCATGCTCCAGTTCTATTTTTTCAATCCGTTTCTGTGCCTCGTCTTTTGCCGGGACACCGGCTTCGATAATTCGTTTGTAAATATTGACGGCTTCTTTCCAGTGCTGCTGCTGCTCCTGGACGGTGGCCGCATCAAAGGCAGCGCGTGACAGCCAGAGAACGGCATCCGGTGAGAGCGGCTCGGTCTGACCGATACCGCTGTAGACGACTTCCATTCGGTGGGCGAAGGCATCATCCGCCAGCCCCAGCTTTTCTTCGCAGCGGGCGATTTTGTAAAGCACCTGCAGCTTGAGAGCGAAGGGGATTGAAGGCCGTTTGTTGAGCGCCTGATAGGCATTGAGGGCTTCCTGATAGCGTGCGGGATCGGTCGAGCCGAGTGTGAAGAGGCAGTCTGCCAACCGTCCGCGGGCGCGATCGGCCAGCGGATTGTCAGGCGCGGTTTTAATGACTTCCTCGTAGGCGAGGATGGCCCGTGCAAATTCGCCGAGTTCAGTGAGCGCTTCTCCTTGTGCAAAGCGGGTTTGGAGTATGAGCGGGCTCTCGGGAAATTCTTTGGCGATCCGGCCGTAGATCGTAAACGCCTGAAGAAAACTGTCCTGCTGAAACAGGGCGTTTCCCGCCCAGAAGAGGGCGTCGTCGGCCAGTTCATGTTTCGGGAACCGTGTAACGATATCAAGAAACATGGTATTCGCTTTTACGTAGTTCCCTCGATTGTAATAATGTTCGGCAAGCCAGAAAAGCACTTCAGGTGTCCAGACAGAGTCGGGATAATTCTCAATGAAACCGTTACAGATCGCAACTGCGGCATCGGTGTCTCCCTGCAGATAGCGACAGAAACCGCACATGTAATATGCCTGCGGCGCTTCCGGCGCGTTCGGATATTTTTCACTGACGACGCGAAAGGCTTTCAGTGCTTTGTCCCATTGCCCGGTGCGGTAGAAAATGAGGCCCTGCTGATGCAGGGCGGTTGCCTGCACAACGACATTGGTGTACTGGACAGCAATCCGATGATATTCTTCCAGCGCAAGGTTCCACTGCTGTTCCTGCTTAAGCAGATTGGCCAATTGAAACGCGGCTTGCGGCGCGAATTCACTTTCCGGAAAATCCGTTTCAGTCTGCGCGAACTCCAGACGGGCCGCATCCGTTTTATTGGCCAGCAGACTGGCCACTCCGCTTTGATACATCGCCCGTGCAGCCAGCGGATGGGTTGGGAACGACTCTGTGATTTTATGGTAGTCTTCGTGTGCCTTTTCGTATTGATTGGCGGCAAGACGCGCATCTCCTGCTTTAACAAGCGCGGAAACACCATCAACAGGGTTTGAAAATTTTGATGCGGAATTTTCGAATGCAACAGCCGCTTCTTCATATCGCTTCTGTTCCCAGAGACTCCAGCCTTTTCCAGTCAGTGCACGGGCCTGGGATGCAGAATCCGCCGTAACATCCAGATAAGCCTGAAACGCGGCTTCCGCCTCGGGATACTGCCCGGTTTTCAAGAGAGCTTCCGCTTTTTGAATCAGTATTTCTGCGGCGACGGATGCGTTGGCTGCTTCTTTGATGGCTTCATTGAACAGCGCGAAAGCCTCGGTGTTTTTCCCTTCTTCAATCAGCAGGTTGGCCCGGGCGGCTTTCTGGTAGACTCGCTGATTCGCGTCGCTGGTCAGTGTTTCAGCTTTTGCCAACATATCGGCCGCGACTGCCGGACGGCCTGAACGCTGTTCAATTGACGCCAGCTCCACCCATGCAGCAATCCGCAGGCGCGGGTGAGCGGTTTCACTGGAGCCGATGGACCTGAACAGCCCGGCAGCTTCGGTCTGTTTTTCCTGTCCGCCGTCGGCAATCAGCTGTCGGGCCAGCTGCAGGCGGGCGGAATCAGCCAGTTCACTTTTCGGGAAGCTTTCCAGCAGTTCACGCAATGTTTTCTCCGAAGCGCTTTTCTTGTTGCGTTTCAGGTACACTCCGGCGAGATCGAGGAGATTCTGTGCGGCATTTTCATTGTCCGGGAATTTCTGATGGAACGTTTCAAAACTTTTCTGTGCGGCACGAAAGTCTCCGGAAGCCAATTCGGCACGGCCCCTAAGACGGAGAGCCGCAGGGGCATAGGAACTTTCCGTCGGCAGCGTTTCCAATGCCTTAGAAACTGCTTTGAACTGTCCGGCACCAAACAGCGCGCGCGCCCGCCAATAGCAGAAAGCGTCCTGTTGCGGCAGATGCGTGGATTCGTCCGCTAAAATAATTGCTTCATCAAATTTATGCTGACCGATCAATGTTCGGATTAAAAGCAGTGTCAGGGTGGCCTCGTCGGTCGGCGTGTGGTCGACGCTGAGCGCCTCCCAGATCTGTTCTTTAGCCAGCGGATACAGTTCGTCTTCCAAAGCCGCCTCGATATGCCGAACGGAGAATGTCTCCTGCGCAAACAGCGCAGGTACAAACAGAAGCAATAAAACTGAAAGTCTGAATAACCGGTAGTTCATCGGGCGGAGTATCCTATGTCACGGGCTTTTCTTCCAGTCTTTTTCCTGAAGTCATTGCCTCTGTGTGTCTTCAGGCAATAGGTTCATTTGCGAGACGCTATAAGCTTCCGTGAAATAATATAGATACCCCGGGTTAAAGCCGGGGGTTCTTTTTTAATCCCAGCTCATGGCAGAGCTGAGCTGATCTTGCTTTCCACAGCAATTGCCGGCAGAACCAAGAAAGGTTCCGTTTTCAAGCCGTTCCATCAACCGAACGGAGGACTTTGGGCAGACGGCATCGATCTTTCCGGTGTGGACGAACCATTGAAACAGATGACTGCCGGAACGCGGCTGCGTGGATTCCCGATCGGTAAACCGGAAACCTATATGATGATGAGCGTATCCGGGGCCGAACGGATGATGTCCGGTTCTGCAAGGGATGCCGCATTTGTTGAAGTCAGAAGCATTGGCGGTCTCAGCCGGCGGGATATTCCGTTTCTTCTAAAGCCCGATCGAGCGAATAAGACGTTCCACAGGAAAGTGTTCACTGAACAGTTCTTCGATCTGCCGATGTTTCTGCCGATCATAGAGTTGAAGTTTGGTGTTTCTGAATACTTTGTAGAGTGTCTGGTCCACTGCACCGGCATCGTCGGGCACAATCAATGTCGGAATGCCGCTTGCTTCGATCATATCAACGGCTTTTTCATTCGGCATTTTGTCGTTGGCGCAGGTGAGGATGATGCCACCAAGATGATTTTCATTCAGCGAGCGGCTGAACTCAATGATCCGCTGCAGGCGGCGATGTGAACCTGCGCCGAGCACGGCGATGTCACGCGCTTTCAGGTGTTCAGCCGCGATGAACGACTCGCTTCCCTGGGAGATGACATTGACCTGCCGGCAGGGCAGCTGCCAGTGTGCTTCGTTATTTTCATTCAACGTCCGGCAGGTTTTGAAACTGTCGCTGATGAGCTGCATGGAAGGATTATTCAGGTATTTCACCTGCGGCATATAACCGAATACCTTCAGGGAAGGATTCCACTCCGGAAAAATGCGGTTGATCGCCGTTTCATGAAGGACTTCTTTCATCATATCGATTTTTTCAGGAATCACTTTATTGAAAAGAATCCCTGCTACATGACTGTGATGATGGGAAAAATAGGAAAGATCCACTTCCAGTTCGTCCAGCGGTCTGCCTATTCCGCCGCCGACCAGATAGAGAATCTTTGCGTTCAGCAGATTGGCGACGCGGGCGTTTGAGAGACCGACCACAGAACCAACCCCCGGATGACCAGTACCTTCGGCGATAATCAGCTGTTTGTCAGATAAATGTTCCATAGTCTGCAGAATCGCCTGTTCATAGGCCGCCGTCCGCTGTTGCGGATTATCACTGATGATATAGTCCCGCGTAACCCCGTCTCCGACGCGAACAGGAGAGAGCAGACTCAGATTCGGCATTTCCAGTTTCGTGAACTCCTGAACGATTCGCACGTCTTTATCAATCCGTTCTCCTGAGGGAAGCGCAACGAGTTCCTGACCCACCGGTTTGAAATAACCGATGTCCTGCAGATTGATCAGCTTAGACAATGCTGAAATGATCCCGAGGCTGGCAACGGTTTTCCCGGCATGCTGCCGTTCTCCGGCGATATAGATGACCATCGGTTTTTTCATCGGGGCTCTCCTTCGGGACGAATCTATTATATTATCTCAGTTTTTAAAGACGCGTGGATCCAGGGGCAGGCTCGGCGGGATTCCGATTTTTATTTTTGGAAAAGAGAGATGCTGTGGATTGAAAAGATCGTTGGATTCATTCGGTATACCCGCACTCGGAACACAGAGAATCGCCGAGCGGTTTTGGCGGATCCAACGATCCCCAGCAGGGCGGGGGACAGACTGCCTGCGGTGTAAACCATCACATTCCCTTTTGAGTTCCAGCGTTCCCCCGCTATTCGAGCCCCTTCGCCGTCGAATGTCGAAGATATATCTTTTTCGTGTACCATGCGCCTCGCCTGAATCAGCAGCAGAATACCCCGTGCTCAATGCGTCGCAACCGCTTTTCAACGTCGTGTGCCCCCGGTTCTGTGTCGGCATACGTCAGAGGGGGGTCTCCTCCGAAAATTTCTTTCGGCGCGGCGAACCACTGCCGGACAGTATTTTCTTCCTTTTTGAACAGACGCCCCGCCCAGTAAACCCGCTCCGATTCATTAAACTTGATTCTTCCGATAATCTCCTGACGGTTGACCGCATAGCTGAACAACGCAACGGGCTCTTCGCCCATCATCTTTACCTCCCGCAATCCCGTCTGAAATTCTTTTCCGAGCAGTTCATTTGTTCTGTGGTCAGCTCCTCATTCGCTTGGCGTAGTGCCTGGAATCGCCCCATTCATTGAACCCGATGGTCTCTCCGATGCCCTGAATGCGGTGAGTGAGGCAGCCTCGGCACATGGAGGAGTTTTCGTCGAGACACGGTTTGTTGTCGTAGAGCCTATAGTTCGGACGATAGTCGGTTTCTGTAACATTCGGCATAATCACATTCGCACCGCATTGCAGACCCATTTCCCGACCGGTATGTTCCAGCGCCTGCAGTGCGGTAGCCGCGGCGATATTGACATCTTTCAGAGTAATCCGTGTTACCGCAATCATTTTCAGTCCAAGTATCAGCGCAGCCTGTCTCTGCCCGTCTGTATAGGGCGGAATCTTTTTGCCCATCGGTGTATCACGGTGCGGGATGTAGGGCCCCATACCGATCATATCGACATCAATCTCTTTCATGAAAAGGATATCGTTAACGAGGTCTTCGCTGGTTTGTCCAGGCAGGCCCATCATGACGCCGGTGCCCACCTGGTAACCGGTTTTCTTCAGCAGTGCCAGACAGTTCTTGCGCACCTCCAGGCTGTGATCTGCCGGATGAAACCGGCGGTAGAGTTCCGGACTGGTGGTTTCAATGCGCAGCAGGTACCGATGTGCTCCGGCCTCCCGCCAGCGGCGGTAGGTTTCCTCCGTCTGTTCACCGAGCGACAGCGTGATCCCCAGTTTGCCGTCAGTTCGTTCTTTAATACGTTTAATGACCCGTTCAATTAGATCGATATAAGCGGAATCCTGTCGTTCACCGGACTGGATCACTGCGGAGCCATACTCGTTTTCGAATGCCCAGACCGCTTCGCGGACGATTTCCTCTTCATCCATCATAAAGCGCTCGACCTGCGTGTTGCTCTTGCGGATTCCGCAGTAATAGCAGTCTTTTACGCAAATATTGCTGCACTCAATGATGCCGCGGAAATAGGCGACTTTCCCGACGTATCTGGCCTTCACCCGGTACGCGCAGTCATACAGCGCCTGAAGCTCCGCCGGATCAGAAATATCCAGCAAAGCTTTCATCTCCGCTGGAGTCAGTTCGTCATCACGGTCGACTTTATCTAATATGTTATGGGACATAGCGGTCCATTCCGTCTGATTAAAAATAAAGGTCGCGATCACCAGCTTTGACCTGTTCGATGCGGTCGAGAAGCTGCGTTTTCTGATCTCCGACAGGCATACGCTCCAGTTCGCGTGCGATCTGTCGCAGCCCGGCTTTATTTGTTTCCGGCGACCCGTAATCTTCCATGTATTCAAGGAAGGTCAGCACGGCATTCGGGGTGCAGAATCGTTTGACAAATCCGGGGATGGCGAATTCCATGAAATGTTCGCCGGTGCGTCCGAGCCGGTAGCAGCCGGTGCAGAAGCTGGGCAGGAAACCGGCCTCACAGAGTTCACGAATCACCTGGTCCAGCGAGCGTCCGTCGTTGAGCACAAACTGACTCTTTTTGTAGCTTTCCCTGCTCTGAGAATAGGCCCCGACACCGATGTCGGATCCGGCATCGATCTGGGAAACGCCGAACTGAATGACTTCATTCCGGATGGCCGTTGATTCGCGACAGGTCAGAATCAGCCCGGTATAGGGCACCGACAGCCGCAGAATAGCAATGAGCCGTTTGAAATCATAGTCGCTGACTCCGGCGGGCGGGTGGTCACACAGTGCCGTGCCGATGGCCGGCTCGATGCGCGGAAAAGAAATGGTGTGCGGTCCGACGTTAAACTTCTCTTCCAGATGGATGGTATGATAGAGCAGGGCCATGGTTTCGAAACGCCAGTCGAACAGTCCCATCAGCGCGCCGATACCGAGATCATCAATGCCGCCTTCCTGTGCCCGGTCCATACCGAAAAGGCGCCAGAGATAATTACTCTTGGGACCTGACGGATGCATCGCTTTGTAGGTTGCCTGATGGTAGGTTTCCTGGAAAATCTGGTAGGTACCGATACCGGCGGATTTCACCAGTTTATACCCTTCGACATCCAGTGGCGCGGCGTTGATATTGACGCGGCGGATTTCGCCGTTGCCGTGTTTCTGACTGTACACCTCTTTGACAGTGTCGTGAATGAACTGGGCATCATATTTCGGATGTTCACCGTAGACCAGAATCAGTCGTTTATGACCCCGGTTAACCAGCTCTTCGATCTCTCGGTCCAGTTCGGGCAGTGTAAGTGATTTACGGGCGACTTTCTTGTTGCTGCTGCGGAAACCGCAGTAACTGCAATTGTTAATGCACTCGTTCCCGACGTAGAGAGGAGCAAACAGCACGATGCGGTTGCCGTAGATCCGTTTCTTGAGTTCACGTGCCCCCTCGAAAATTTCTTCGGCCAGTGCCGGATCGTCGGCGTTGATCAACACCGCCATCTCTTCCGGATCAAGCCGCTTCTTATCCAGCGACTTAGCAATAATTTCGCGCACCCGTTCCACCGAGGGGTTTTTCGTACTTTCCAATGTCCGGAAAATTTCATTTTCCGGAATAAAGGACGTCAATCCTTCCGTATTGATTTTCATGATAGTCTCCTTTCAAAAGCATCCAACGCAGCAGGGAAGGGCGAGAGCACCCGTTTGAGAACCCCTTGGGTTTGGGAAATACAAAGTCCATAGTTTGTAATCGGCACTCCTGCCGTCTCACATTTTTCAATGCGCGAAAGAATTTCACGGCGGTTGTGCATACAGCCGCCGCACTGAACAACGAGGCTGTATTCCTTCAGATTCTCCGGGAAGTCGCGTCCGGCATAGACCTCAATTTCCAGCGCACAGCCGCAGTACTGCCGCAGCCAGCGCGGGATTTTCACACGGCCGATGTCATCTTCCGCTGCATGATGACTGCACGATTCGGCAATCAGTACCTTGTTTCCGTCTTTCAGATTTTCAATAGCTGCCGCGCCCGCCGCCAGTTTCGGCAGGTCCCCTTTCAGGCGGGCAAAAAGAATCGAAAAGGTTGTGCAGGGAATATCCTTCGGGGTGTCGCCGACCATTTTCAGGACCACCTGTGAATCGCAGATCACCAGATCCGGCGGTTCGCGCAGCAGCCGGAGCATATGCGTATATTCGCGCTCTTTAACAACCAGAGCGGCGGCATCGCTGTCGAGAGCATCGCGGATCGTTGAGACCTGCGGCAGAATCAGCCGTCCTTTCGGAGCCTGGAGGTCAATCGGTACAATCAGCACAATGACGCCTCCCGGTTTGACCAGATCCCCGACCAGCGGCGGCGGCTGGATGAACTCCTCGGGGCAGATGGCGATCAGCCGGGCTTTGAGTTGTGAGAGAACTTTTTCACGGGTCGTCAAATCGGTGGAATTACATGCCAGAGCAGAAGAATCAGACGGGTCCGTCAGATCGGCTTTATTCGCAATGCGGATTACAGGAATGTTTTTCTCTGCGGCACGCGTTTCAACCGTTTTTTCATACTCACCGAATCGTCCGCCGTCGCAAATCAGCAGAATCACATCGGCGCGATCCAAAACCTTTTCTGTTTTTTCGATGCGTCGGGCGCCCAGCATGGAGGTGTCGTCAAGGCCGGCCGTGTCGAGGAAAACCACCGGTCCGAGCGGCAGCAGTTCCATCGTTTTTTCAACGACATCGGTTGTTGTTCCCGCCTGTTCGGAAACAATTGAAACCTCCTGGCCGGTAATCAGGTTCAGAAAGCTCGATTTTCCCACGTTCGTGCGGCCGAACAGCGCAATGTGCAATCGAAGACTTTTGGGGGTTGTTTTCATATCTTTTAACCACAAAATTCACATGGGTCACAAAAGAAAAAAAAGAGAAGAAAAGGGAATCCTGTTTTATGATTTTTGTGCATCTTGTGGTTCATCCTTTGTGGCCCAGTGACATCAAATTCTGTGGCGAGAGGGTTTTCTCCACCGTTTCTTTTCCCAGTTCGTTTTCTAAAAACTCACGGATCGTCCCCTGGCCGTGCTGTTCGAATTCTTTAAGCAGTTCGGAGCAGCGATCGTATCCAAGCAGTGGAACAAACGCAGTAATGATTTCGGGAGAAGCATACAGACGTTCGAGACATCTGCCTTGATCGGCGTCAATTCCTGCGGCGTGTTTGGCCAGCATCTGCGCGCCGGAAATTAAGAGGTCGATCGATTCGAGCAGGGCGTCGGCCAGTAGCGGCATGAATTCACAGATCTGAAGCGATCCGCGGGCGGCGCAGTCGGCGACAATCTGGTTGTTGGCTTTGACTTTTATTCCAATCTGCATGACCGCCTCCAAAATGACCGGATTGACCTTGCCAGGCATGATCGAAGAACCGGCCTGCACGGCAGGCAGCTTAATTTCGCCGAGCATCGCGAGGCGGCGCAGGTCGTCGCTGACTTTAATCAGGTTGACAGCGGCGGCGTTCAGGATGCCGGAGACTTCGACGAAACAGTCGGCGTTGGCGGTGGATTCCACCATATTTTCCGCCCGGCTGAGACCGAGTCCGGTGACTTCGCGCAGTTTTTCGATGACGAGGAAAATATAGCTGCGCGGCGCGGTGAGTCCGGTGCCGATGGCGGTTCCGCCGAGATTCACCGTACGCAGACGCTCTTCGCATTTAAAGGTGCGCCAGCGATCGCGCGCGAAGGCTTCTGCAAAGGAGGCGAATTGCGCACCGAGTGTGAGCGGAACCGCGTCGACCAGTTCGGTTTTCCCCAGGATTGGAACGCCCGAGGAGTGTTTTTCTTTTTTCTGAAAGACCCCTTGCAGGGAGGCGAAGGTTTCGCTGAGTTCGCGCAGGCCAACGATGGCGGCGACCTTCAGTGCGGTCGGATACGTATCGTTGGTGGACTGGTGCAAATTGACCTCTTCGATCGGATGAGCACCGGCGGCGTTGCCGATAACTTCGTTGACCATCATGTTGGTCGAGGTTCCCGCGCCGCCCTGAAGGACCGACAGCGCCGGAAATTCAACGGTGTCACAGGCAGAAAGAATTGCGTCGGCCTTTTCGGCGTCGAGATCGCCGAGTTCTTTGTTGGCGAGGGCGCAGGCTTTTTTGACCTGTGCATAGGCGGCAAGCAGACGCGGATTCACAGATTTTCCAGGGATTGTAAAATTTTCCATTGCACGGGCGGTGTGGATTCCCCACCGGGCGTCCGCCGGAAGTGCCTTTTCGCCCAGGCAGTCTTTTTCGATGCGCGTTTTCATTTGGTTTTGCTCAGCATGGATTTAACGGAAATACCGGGCAGGGCACCAAGCTTTCCGGTGAGAACACCCAGTTCGTCGGTCGTGGCATCGACGATCAGGGTGATGGCCGAACAGGAGCGTTGTTTATACGGCACCCCCATCCGGGCGACAATGAGGTCGCCAAATTGTCCCAGCAGTTCATTCACGGCCGCTGCATTGGTTTCGCGGTTTTCAATGATGATGCCGACAAATCCGAGTCTCTTTTCCATTTTTATCCTCCGTCGGCGGATAAAAAAAACCGCCGCAGATTTCTGCGGCGGCAAGAACTGCAGGACAGCCATTCTGGTCGTCTCAGACAGGCGGGAAGCCTGTCCTTCTTCAGCTCGTTTGCCTTAGCTCAGGGTCGCGCCCCTTACCGCAGAAAACTGGACAATCACTATCTGTTTTTTTACATCGAATGTAAATCTTTTAGTGGAGAAACGATCATTTGGGGACGCATGTTTTCATTGCCGAAAACAGCGGACAGCCGCGCGGCAAGCATCACGAAATTTATCTGAGCAACATTCACCGTGCTGTTCTTTTAAAACTGGAAAGCCCTCATCGCCCCTGAAGAACGGCGGGTAAAAATTGGCGTCGAGCAGCACATTCATTTCCAAAGTTCCCCATCCACCTGCTCAAACGCCTCGTCTTTCTCCCACGATCCTCCGGTCAGCTCATCAAGATCATGAAAAAGCGGCGGCTTCTCCTTGGCGCTGAGCGCATCGAACAGCGCATCCAGCACCACACAATTAATGCTTCACGCCTCCTTCATTGCCAGTTCGCGCAGCTCGGCACCCACCTCCTCGGAAGCGGAACAGTGCCTCCGGAGCATCTTTGACAAAATTCAGAAACTTTTTAGAGGAGAGCCTGTGCCCTGAGGCTCTGTTACATTCCTTCTTAATAATCCGCAATGGGTACGGATAGAGAATAAGGAGAGGACGCATGAAAAAACGGAATATACTTCATTTTACGCCGACATCGAGTTCGTGGTTGAACCCGGCTGGTCCGAGCGCAACGACAAGCCAGTACCGCAGCCGCAAGCGTTTGGCATTGTTCAGGGACAAGGGATTTTTATGAGCGGCGAAACGGGCCAACGAATCGGGTTCGCGTACTCCAACGATCCCAATGGTGACCATGGATGCACCGAACGTTGTAGCCATGAATATCGGCAAGAGGCTGTGAACAAGCCCGGATGAGCTGTCCATAAGCATCGAGACAAATCCAAGCGCCCAGATGCCTTTCGGCAATTTGCGGTGTAAGCCCTTGCTGGAACATATCGATTCAGGATGATTTGGTTGTAGTGAGGTTATGAGTGCCGTTTTCCATGCTGCCCAACGGCGAGTCTGAGCAGCGCGGTTTACCGCGTACGCTCAAGCCTCTTGAATCTCCTCTAACCCCTTTTTGAGGGGGTTTCATTTTCTTAAACTAAAAAAGAGTTCTCCTTCCGGTGACGTTTGACCACAGAACCAGAAGGAGA
>JASKKX010000048.1 GCA_030153935.1 Verrucomicrobiota bacterium
TGTTCCGAATCCGACTTAGATTTATAGCATTGGTCATGCCAACGTTTATTTTTTACATGTAAGCAATTTAGGATAAAATGGTTGCGTATTTTACAACTTTAGAGACAGTGAGTCATAAATTCACGATCTATCAGGGAAGTATGACGAAAGGAGCCGGAAATGAGGTATTTTCGCAGTCGCGGACGACATCAGCTGATATATCGCCGGGGTTTAATGCCGGGGTTTGCGGCGTATGAAAATTGAAATTAACTGCTACCAGTTCAATGTCAGGGATATTCCGGCGAACCGTTCTGCCGGGCGCTGCCCGGGAAAGGTCTGGAAGTCATCATCCCATGCGTTGTTCAGCAGCAGGGAGATCGTAGTGCAGGGCGCCTGTGGCGGAGTGAATCGTACAACAAACGAACTGTCGGCACCGAAGTCGCTTCCGGTTCGCACTGCATTATCTGTCTGCCGGCGCAGAGCCTGCACGGTTCCGATTTCCACTGAAGTCACCGGGCGCCAGAGCAGTGAGACCTGGCCGAGGTGTTCAGGATAGTCAAGCGCATAGCGCGAGGCATACTGATCAAAATCAGACGCTTTTCGATCTTTGTAGATCCATGTGTAGGCAAGCTGTATTTCGATGTTCTGTTCCGGATACCAGCCGAGCTGCATTTCCGTACCGTAGATATCAAGACTTCCAACGTCTGTGGCATCCCAGCTTGCTGCAGGACCGGCCTTCATCCAGTCCACGGTGTCTTTGGAGCGGCGATAGAAAGCAGAAATTTTCCAGTCCATGAATTCTGACGGGATTCCTTTGAATCCGAATTCAGTCTGCTGTTCTTTCTGAGGATTCAGTTCTGAATTCCCCGAGCTGGCGGGTGACAGATAATACAACTCAGTATACGAAGGCAGTCGAACCGTTTCCGTATACGAGACAAACGCGGTCAGCAGGTCGGTGAGCATGTATTCTGCACCGGCTTGCGGCAGATACTCCGGGGATTCTCCGGTGAAAAATTCACTGCGTACTCCAAAGGTCAATTTCAGCCGGTCGCCGCTCCATTGCGGCAGCAGTGAAATTCCGCCGCGTGTACGGTGATGGTCTCCCATACTGGAGCTGGCAATACGCTCTTCTTCGGCATCGGTGCGCCAGCCAAGGGACCAGTTATTGATTTCCAGAGTCCGTCCTTCAAAGAAAGCGGAGCTGTTGCGCGACCGGTGATGGTTTGCGTAGTTCCAGGAGGGAATATAATAATCATCGTAAAATTCGCGCCATAAAATGCCGCTGCGCAGATAGGCGGCATTCAAATCGCCTTTTACCGCAGACAGATAGACGGTTGTTTCCTCTGTTTCTTCTTTTGCGTATCGGGAATCATCCACTCCGTAATATCCTCGTGCGCCGAATTCCTTTTCCTGATGCGCAACCAGCAGGTCGATTTTCGTGTCATCATTGTGAAATTGCATATGACCGCCGGCATATTCGCGATCATAATCATTGTCATCATAGTCCACTCCGTCGGCTGACTCGCGCCCGGCAAACACACCGATCCCGAGGGTCTCGGTGAGCATTTGCTGCACCAGTGCGCTTTGCCAGTCCCGTTGATCCGAGCCGAATCCGGCCTCGAGCTGTTTTTTCCCGGACATTGGAAGAAGATCAAAATTGACGGTTCCGACGAGATGCCCGCCCTGATTATCCATGCCGGTCAGCACAGCGGGGCGCGAGAGCATGGCCGCCGGTACCGGCAGCTCGGCATTAAAGTGTTCTGTCTGGGGGTTGCGCAGCGTTACCCCTCCAAGCGAAAGCCCTGCACCGCTGAACGAACTGCCGCGAACCGACAAATCGCTTTGGGAACCGCCCTGCGAATTCAGAACGACTCCCGGTTCTGCACGAAGGGTTTCATGAATTGCCGCATTCCCGGCGGTCTGTGCCGCAGCGGTCACCACGATGGACGGGATCTCGTTGGTGGCAATCTCTTCAGCGCACACAGACACAACGCCAAGAGCAGCGATGAGCGGAATCCATTTTCTTTTTTCCTGAGCCATTTTTTTACTACACGATTTGCCGGGTTTTAATTTGGAGACAGGTAGCCTGCCTGAATAAAAAACCAAGTCAATGGCTTTTGGCCCGGAGAAACCGGATACCCGAACAGCAGAGCAGTCCGGAAGCAGTTCATGCAAAGTTTAAATTTTATTTCTTTTGTGCGTCCGATTTCGGTATTGTCACCGGTTTCTATTTTAAATGAGGATTTAATTTATGGATTGGAACGTACTGGCCGATAAAGTTTTAAAAGGAGAGACCGTCACTCGCGAGGAAACGCTGGCTGTGCTGCAGTCCTCGGATGATGAGCTGCTGGCTGTGCTGCAGGCGGCTTATCGGATTCGAAAAAACTATTTCGGCAAAAAGGTCAGTCTGCATGTATTACGCAATGCCAAAAGCGGGGTCTGTCCGGAAGACTGCGCTTTTTGCAGCCAGTCGAAGACTGCCGAAAGCGGGGTCGAGCAGTACGGGATGCAGTCGGTGGAAGAAATCGTAGCGGGAGCCAGGGACGCTGAGTCGATGCAGGCCCTTCGCTATTGCGTGGTGACCAGTTCGCGTGCTCCGTCTGAGAAAGAGATGGATGCGATCTGTGCAGCGGCTCAGAAAATTAAAGCAGGCAATTCACAGCTTGAGCTTTGTGCCTCGATGGGATTTCTTACAGAGGAAAAAGCCCGCCGGCTCAAAGAGTCCGGAGTGGACCGCTTCAACCATAATCTGGAGACCTCCGAACGGTTTTATCCGTCGATCTGCTCTACTCATCAATTCAAGGATCGCGTGAACACGGCAAAGATCGTCAAAAAAGCCGGCCTCGACCTTTGCTGCGGAGGGCTGATCGGGATGGGCGAAACCCGGGAAGACCGGGTGGATCTTGCATTCAAATTAAAAGAGCTGGATACCGACTCGGCACCGATCAATTTTCTGGATCCCCGGCCCGGAACAGGCCTGGCGGGGCAGGATCGTTTGACACCGAACGACTGCCTGCGTACGCTTGCGATGTTTCGGTTTGTCCTGGTTGACAGTGAAGTGCGTATCGCCGGCGGGCGGGAGACCTGCCTGCGCAGCCTGCAGCCGCTTTCGCTGTATGCAGCGAACTCTATGTTTACCAACGGCTATCTGACCACCGGCGGCCAGAATTTTGAAGAGGATAAAAAAATGATCGAAGACGCCGGATTTGAAATCGGGCATCTGGTGAATGCATAAGTTGATAAGGAGTATTGTGATATGAACAGTGATAAAGTTAAAAAAGGGCTGGAGCGTACACCTCATCGCAGTTTGATGCGCGCTACCGGGCTGACCGGTGAAGATATACAGAAACCGTTCATTGCTGTCTGCAACTCTTTCAACGAAGTCATTCCCGGTCATGTCCATCTCAATCAGGTGGGCCGTCTCATCTGTGACGCCATTCGTGAAGCGGGCGGGACGCCTCGTGAATTCAATGTAATCGGTGTCTGCGACGGGATCGCGATGGGCCATGAAGGAATGAAATATTCGTTGCCCAGCCGGGAACTGATCGCCGACAGCGTCGAAACCATGGTTCAGGCCCATGCCTTCGACGCCATGATCTGCATTCCCAACTGCGATAAAATTGTTCCCGGCATGTTAATGGGCGCTGCCCGCTGCAATATCCCCACTGTTTTTGCCAGCGGCGGGCCGATGGCGGCCGGCCGGCGCGCGGATGGACAGGCCATTGATCTGATCAGTGTTTTCGAAGGCGTAGCGCAGCGTAAAGCCGGTACAATCACAGAGGAAGAACTCCTTGAGCTGGAATGTAAAGCCTGTCCGTCCGCCGGATCCTGTTCCGGCATGTTCACCGCCAACTCCATGAACTGTCTCTGCGAAGCAATCGGCATGGCACTGCCCGGTAACGGTACACTGCTGGCCACCGAAGCCGCCCGGCGCGAACTTTGGAAGACGGCCGCGAAACGCATTGTTGAAATGGCTCTCGCCAACGGTCCGAAACCGCGTGACATCATCACGCATGAGTCCATCGACAATGCCTTTGTCCTCGATATGGCCATGGGCGGCAGTACCAATACCGTTCTGCACACTCTTGCTGTTGCCGGTGAAGCAGGAGTCGACTACGACCTGGATCAGATTAACCGCCTGTCCAGAATAACACCCAATATCTGCAAAGTTTCGCCGTCATCGAGCTATCGCATTGAAGATGTTCAGACGGCGGGCGGGATCAGCGCCATCCTTTTCGAAATCAGCAAAATTGACGGATTGCTCAACCTTGACTGCCCCACAGTCACCGGTAACACACTTGGCGAAAACATCGCCGGGGCTGAAACCAAAGATGAAAAATGCATCCGTAAAGTTGCCGACGCCTACAGTAAAGAGGGCGGGCTGGCTGTTCTGCGCGGTAATATTGCTGAAGGCGGCGCCGTGGTTAAAAGCGCGGGAGTCGATCCGAAAATGCTTGTTCACAAAGGACCGGTGGTTCTTTTCGAATCGCAGGAGGATGCCTGCGAAGGCATTCTCGCCGGAAAAGTCAAGGCGGGTGACGTGGTGGTTATCCGCTACGAAGGCCCTAAAGGCGGTCCCGGCATGCAGGAAATGCTTGCGCCCACCAGCTACATCATGGGGCAGGGACTGGGCGATAAAGTTGCCCTGATTACCGATGGCCGCTTCAGCGGAGGGACACATGGCGCCTGCATCGGCCATATTTCGCCGGAGGCGGCGGAAGGCGGACCGATCGGTCTGCTTAAAGAGGGTGACATCATTGAAATCGATATTCCGAACCGCAGGCTGCAGGCGGCGGTCTCAGACGAAGAATTTGCTGAACGCCGCAAAAACTGGAAGAAGCCCGCACCGCGCTATACCACCGGTTGGCTCGCACGCTATGCGGCCATGGCCACGAATGCCGGAACCGGCGCCATCCTGAAACGGCCGGGCGAATAAGTGCCGTATGGCATCGGCGGCGGATGAGAGGAGCCCTCAACGCTTGCCCATGAAGTTCCGCCGGAGGGAGTCCGGTTTTCCCTCTTTCGTGCCGCAGGGCGGAACGCCGCAGGGATCGCCATAGAGCGGGAGAGCCGGATGGTGTCGCCACCGGCGGCGCCCACGGGGCAGCATGCGCAAATGGCCTTTCACATTGTCGATGACAAGCCGTTTTCCTTATTCCGCAGAACGTGCGATCAAGTACAGCGGTTCCCTTCGTCCCATAACCAATTGTCTGTCGCCCCTGTGAAACGCAAGGTTAGAGAATCACAGCTTTCCACGGCAGGCCGCAGCGGTTGAGTTCGTCCATAAAGGGATCGGGGTCGAACTGTTCCATGTTGAAGACCCCTTCGCCTTTCCAGACTCCGGTCATCATCAACTTGGCACCGATCATGGCAGGAACACCGGTGGTATAGGAAATCGCTTGCGACTGCACCTCTTTGTAGCACTCTTCATGATCACAGATATTGTAGACATAAACGGTTTTTTCCTGACCGTCCTGGAGTCCCTTCACCTTGCAGCCGATACAGGTTTTGCCTTTGGTGAGCGGACCGAGACTGGCCGGATCGGGCAGCAGCGCCTTGAGAAATTTCAACGGAACGATTTTCTGCCCGTTGTACTCCACCTCGTCAATACGAGTCATGCCGACATTCTGCAGCACTTCCAGGTGTTTGAGATAGTTGTCGGAAAAGCTCATCCAGAAACGCGCGCGTTTGAGATGAGGAATATGCGCGGCGAGCGATTCGAGCTCTTCGTGATACATCAGGTAGATGTTCAGCGAACCGAGCCCTTCCGGCAGGATGAACTCCTGCTTCACGGAAAGCGGATCCGTTTCAATCCATTTGCCCTTTTCCCAATAACGCCCTTTGGCGGTCACTTCGCGGATGTTGATTTCCGGGTTGAAGTTGGTGGCAAACGGCTGACCGTGACTGCCGGCGTTGCAGTCGATGATGTCGATTTCGTGAATTTCATCGAGGTGATGCTTCTGAATCCAGGTGCAGAAAACACTGGTGACGCCGGGGTCAAAGCCGGAACCGAGCAGTGCCATCAGTCCCGCCTGGCGGAAACGGTCATGATAGGCCCACTGCCAGCGGTATTCAAACCGGGCGGTATCGGGGGGCTCGTAATTGGCGGTGTCGAGATAGTCGACGCCGGTGGCGAGACAGGCATCCATGATATGCAGGTCCTGGTAGGGCAGGGCCACATTGAGAACCAGGTCAGGGTTCACTTTTTTGATAAGGGCAACCAGTTCCGGGACATTGTCGGCATCGACCCGTGCGGTTTCGATTTTTCGTTCGAGCTGGGCAGCGAGGGCATCGCATTTACTCTTCGTGCGGCTGGCCAGAACGATCTCCTGAAAAACATCCGGATTCTGCGCGCATTTGTGAACGACAACACCGCTGACACCTCCCGCTCCAATGATCAGAACTTTTCCCATTGATTTACTCCTGCTGTTTGTGAAAATCACGGAAGCTGCGAACTCCCTCTTTGCCCATAAAACGCTCTAAAACCTTCGGATCGGCTTCCATCAGATCCACCCACATTAATCCATCGAGAACGTCACTGAAATCAGGATCAATGTTAAAACCGAGCAGTTTCCCCCCCAGTTTAAGATACTGGCGGAGTAGGACCGGAATACCCTTCTGCTCGGTTTCAATGTCTGCAATCAGTGCAGAAATTCCATCAATGTCCGTAACGGTCTGGCTGAATGTGTCGGGATCAAAGTTTTTGATCGGAGCAAACCGGAACGGATTGCGCGCCTTGACCAGCGCAGCCAGTTCGGGGAAAAAATTATTGATCTTGAGGAAGGCGGCCATGAGCTGCCGCGAAACGGAATGGTAGTCGTTGTTAATACTGACCGGCCCGAAAAGGCTCTTATATTCCGGATTGCGGCAGATCACTTGAGACATTCCTTTCCACAGCAGCAGCAGAGGAGAATAACTTTTCTGATACTCCGGACGAATAAAAGAACGACCCAGTTCAATCGCCGGGCCGATTTTTTCCAGCAGTCCGGCGCGATAATGGAACAGCGTGGCGGTATAGAGTCCGTTCAGTCCGTACCGATTAATTACTTCATCGGCGCGGGCCAGCCGATAGGCGCCGGCCACCTCACGGTTTGACTTGTTCCAAAGGAAAAGATGTTGATAATAGAAATCAAACCGGTCGAGATCCAGGGAACGGCCTGTTCCTTCTCCCGTCGCCCGGAAAGTGATTTCACGCAGGCACCCGATTGCATTCAGCAGATTCGGGATCTGTGCGGCCGGAGCGAGATAGACTGCAAACTCACGGTTTTCAATCATGATCTGTTCCGGAGACAACGAAGCGACTTCCGCTTCAAGCAACGCCTGTTCTGGCGGAGCGGCCACGGGAATCTGCTTCATTTTTTTACGGGCAGAGCGCCTGGGCCTGACCGTTTTACCCCGAAACTGGCGGTTGTAGAGCAGATAGGTGCGGAAACGGATATAACGGTTCAATGCATCCGTATCAAATGCCTCCAGCCGCCGGTGGGGAATGATCTGACCGATGTTGATTTTGAACACGCTGCTGCGTTTACGAACCAGTTCGTACGGAAGCAGGGCCGTGCGGATCCGCGGATGAATCAGTCCCATCACCTGAAAAAGAGTCCCGTTGCGGCCCTGGAAAAAAAGCGGCAGTACATCCGCCTGCGTTTTCTGAATCAGGCGCGCGATGGTCGGACTCCACGCCGGATCACAGACCGTCCGTTTATGCAGATCAATATGTGAGACCTCTCCGGAAGGAAATACCGCCAGCATATGCCCGTCTTTCACCCAGCGAACCGTTTCCTTTATTCCCGCCAGGTTCCGGCGGGAAGAGTCCTGTGATCCGAACGGATCGACATAAATACTGTATTCCTTCATCTCCGGCATGCGCCCCAGCAGATAGTTGGCCATAATCTTCACATCCGGACGAATGCGCCGCAGCAGATGCAGCATCATAATTCCTTCGATGCCTCCGAACGGATGATTCGCCACGACAACCACCGGGCCGGTTTCAGGAATATTCTTCATATCCGCCGCGCTCGTCTCATAACTGATATCGGTTGCTTGCAGTGCATTACTCAAAAAATCTCCGCCGGTTTTTCCCGCTTCGATTGCACAGACATAAATGCGGTTGATTTCATCAAGGGACAGAACGTTTTCCAATGTGCCCCGAGCCAGATTGAACAGTTTGGCACGGACCGGATCGTTGAACGGAGAATTGACCTGGAAAACGGATTCTCCTTTCATTTCTTTTCCCCGATCATCAGCTGCAGACTGCGTACGGCACGAAAATGACGAACGCAGGATTTTGCGAGAGGATAACAAACCAGCGAACTGACTGCCGCCGCGGCAAGGCCGCCGACAAACAGCGGAGGCAGAATGCCGCGGCCCAGGCGAATCGATTCGTTCAGAACCGTTCGTATTCCTTCCGGGTTCTGCCAGTGCGCATGGTGAATGCAATACAGAATAAATTTACGAAGCGGCTGATGCTGATGCGGCATGGAAAGCAGCCGGACTCCCAGCCAATAGGTCAATGAATAGATGGGAATAACCGTCAGGGGATTGGTAATCCACACTGTGAGTACGGCGGCGATTTTGCTGCCGTGCAGTATCAGCGCCAGCAGAAGAGCCAGTATCATCTGCAATCCGTAAAGCGGGGAGAGCCCCACAAACAGACCGATACAGACCCCCAGGGCAACGGCTTCAGGGGCCTCTCGTTGATGAATTATAATCCGTACATAATCCCTCATGTGACGTATTCGCTTTTTTCTTTCCCCTGACATTGCGAATCCGTATCAGTTTTCCCGTTCAAAATAAGTATATCCACGCATTCCGCTTTCATAGGCGTCCATGACGGCGCGCCGCTCCTTGGCGGTCATCCGGCCTTTCTTCACCGCCTGTTCCGCCATTTCACGCACACGCCGGACCATTTCCTTCGGCTCATACTCGACATAGGTCAAAACGTCGGCCACCGAGTCCCCTTCGATCTCGCGCGCATAATGCACCTGTCCGTCGGAATCAATCCGAACGCTGACGACATTCGTGTCGCCCAGCAGATTGTGCAGGTCGCCGAGAGTTTCCTGATACGCCCCGACCAGAAAGATCCCGAGGATGTAGTCCTCATCTTCTTCCAACGTATGCAGCGGCAGGACGCGTTTTACATCGCGAAGATCAATGAATCGATCGATCTTGCCGTCACAGTCGCAGGTGATATCGGCAAGAATCGCCTCCTGTGTCGGTTTTTCGGTGAGCCGGTGAATCGGCATAATCGGGAAGAGCTGGTCAATCGCCCACGAATCAGGCAGGGATTGAAAAAGACTGAAATTACCGTAATAAACGTCAGAGAGTGCATTGGTAAGATGCTCAAATTCATCGGGAACATATTTCATGTCACGGATGATTACTGCGATATGCGTGAGGATGTGCCAGAAGATCTGGCTGGACAGAGCCCGGTCTCGCAGCGTCACTCCGCCGCGCTTGAACAGCTCGTGCACCTCATCGCGGTAATAAACGGCATCGTGATAGCATTCCTGCACGTTTTTCGCATTAATATTCCGGTGGGTGTCCATCAGGTTAACCAACAATTCATGCGCATCGTCCGGCAGTTTTTCTGGTACAGCATGTGTTTCAATCCGGCTGACATCGAGGACATTGAACAGCAGAATAGAATAATACGCCACGGTCGCCCGCCCGGATTCGGTAATGATATCCGGATGCGCCGTGCCGGTTTCGCTGAGGATACTCATGACTTCTTCAACCAGTGCGGAACAGTATTCAGCGGTTGTATAGTTGCAGCTGCTGGTGAAGTTGGTGTGCGAACCGTCGTAATCCACAGCCAGGCCGCCGCCGAAATCGATCACCCCCATTGCCGCGCCTTCTTCAACCAGTCCGGCATAGATCCGGCAGCCTTCCTTGACGGCTTCACGGATGTCGCGAATGTTGGGAATCTGTGAGCCGAGGTGATAATGCAGGAGCCTGAAGCAATCGAGCATCTTTTCGGCCCGCAGCTTATCCACGACATCAATGACCTGAGCGGTATTCAGTCCGAACACACTGCGTTCGCCGCCCGACTCCGTCCAGTGACCGCTCGCCTGTGTGGAAAGCTTGATGCGAATGCCGAGAATCGGCCGCACACCGAGCGCGCGGGAGCGCTCCAGAATCAGATCGAGTTCCGAGGGCATTTCGATCACGAACACACAGCGAAGGCCCATCTTCAGGGCATAAAGACCCAGGTCAACAAACTCTTCGTCTTTGTAGCCGTTGCAGATCAGGTAGGCTTCCGGATCTTTTAAAAAAGAAATCGCGGCGATCAGCTCCGCCTTGCTGCCCGCCTCCAGCCCGTGATGATACTGTGCACCGAATCCGCAGATTTCCTCAACCACCTGCTGCTGCTGATTGACCTTGATCGGATAAACCCCGCGGTAGCTGCCCTGATAACTGTACTCGGCAATCGCCGTCGCAAAGCTTTCGTGAAGCCGTTTGATGCGCGAATCAAGGATGTCACTCAGACGAATCAGTACCGGCAGATCGAATCCGCGATCCTGAATTCCCCGGGCGACATCGAACAGGCTGACTGACGCGCCGCCGTTCCCGTCGGGATGCACCGATACTTCGCCCCGGTCTGAAACACTGAAATAACCGGCGCCCCAGTTTTCAATGCCATAGAGTTCTGTTGAATGTGCCGCCGACCATTTTCCGTTTTCCACTGTTCGACATCTCCCTGTTGGTTATAAGCGGGCACGGTTTTACGTTGTGTGCTTCTTATTTGAAAGTCGATTCTTCCGATTTTATGATTTAGTTATGCGGATGGCGGTGACGAAGAATATGCGGCCGTTCAAGGCCGTGGGCAAGCATGTTTGCCTCGTCGTTCAGCACGTCAGCCGGCGTTCCCTCCGCAACGATACATCCGCCGTCCAGCACGATAACGCGCTCGCAGATTTCGACCACCATCTCCAGATCATGCGTAGCGATAATGCGGGTGTGTTCAAATCCGCTGAGCAGCTCCATCAGGCGGCGGCGGCCGCGCGGGTCGAGATTGGAGGACGGCTCATCCATTACCAGCACATCCGGAGAAACGGCCAGGACCGTGGCAATGGCGACCGACCGCTTTTCCCCTGCCGAAAGCTTATACGGCGGACGACCGCGCAGATGCAGCATGCCGACACGTTCAAGAGCCAGATCCACGCACTGCCCGACTTCATCAGGAGGCATTCCGAAGTTGAGCGGGCCAAAGGCCACATCATCGAAAACAGTGGGCATGAAGAGCTGGTCATCGGGATCCTGAAAAACAATACCGACGGTGCGGCGTATATCCGAAAGAGTGGCATGGCGGACCGGACGGCCCCCGACGAGTACATCACCTGAAGAAGGCATCAGGCAGCCGTTCAGGTGCTGCAGCAGGGTTGATTTACCGGACCCATTGCCCCCCACAACGGCGAGGGATTCCCCCGCGGCAACCCGGCAGGATATACCGCGCAGCGCCTCCGTTCCATCGGGATAGGTAAAACAGAGATCACGGATTTCAAGGGACTGACTGTTCATCGTTAATTTCCTGTCAGCTGACGGCCGAGACCGGCGGCGGGATTCCAAAGCCTTATGATGAGAAAAAACAGGACCCAGCCAAGCAGAAACGCGGCGTCCCGCCAGCCCGGCCGCGTGCGGGACAGCACATGGATTTCCCCGGTGAAACCGCGACTGATCATCGCGAGATAAATCCGCTGCGCCCGATCCATGGAGCGCAGCAGAAGCCGGCCGGTCAGCGAGCCGTAGGTGCGCAGGCCGGTTCTTCTGAGCCCGGCCGTTCGCATCTGTACGCCGCGAAGCATCCGCAGGGCCTCGTCACCGATTACAAATAAATAGCGATAAAGAAAAAGAAGCTGGACAGCAAAAAGACGCGGAACTCCCATGCGCTCCAGGCCCGCACACAGGCGGTGAATGCCGGTCGAGGCGACAAGAATCAGTGCCGCACTGACCGTCAGCATAAACCGCAGCAGAATGGATGCAAAAGAGATCCAGCCGCCGGAAATTTCCCTGGAGCCGATCAGAAGCACCGGACGGTGGTCGAGCAGCGGGTTGAACAGCCCGACGAAAATTGCGAACGGAGCGGCGACCGCCACTTTTTTCAATATTCCGGCAACCGGAATATTGCCGATACCCATCAGTGCAAAAGGGAAAACAAACAGCGGCATTAACGCTGAAATTTCGTACTGGGGAAACGACATGACCGTCACAATAAAAAAGATTGTCGTCAGGATATTGGTGCGGGCATCTAAGCGATGCAGGGGCGTATCCATCCGCCCCAGCTCGTCCATCTGTCCAATCTCAATATAGGTGCCGGCTTTCATTCGTTTCTGTGTCGAGACCTTAAGCCGTACCCGATCAGTCCGACGACCGCAAGTGTGATCAATCCCCCGACCAGGCCGGCGACGGAAGTTCCTGCATCAGCAATCGGCCGGCGCACGGAGTCGTTCGCCGGCAGCTCCGTTTTCGCTGTCGCAGACTTAAATCCGTAATCGGGGAGGAAGGCTGTTTTTTCCTGCAAAGCCGCCAGTCCGGAGTGGAGTCCTTCATCGGAAATCTCCAGTTCTTCCGAACCGGACGTTTTTTTGACGGACCATTCCAGACCATTCAGCTGTGTCGAAGCAAACCAGCTGATCACTCCGCCCAGAAGGACTGCGGCGATCAGCAGGCCGGCCAGCACCGGCTTTAGAGTCCTCGATGACTTTTTTAAGGCTGGAGCAGCCAGAATCTCGGGGCGCGCATGGGCGACAAAAGTCACTACAGCGGCGGTCGCCAGTCCTTCCACAACGCCGATTGCCAGATGAATCGGCAGCATCAGCAGGACAAACGGTCCGAACGGCAGAGCCGAAATCCCGGAGGCGGTTGTTTCGAGAACCACCGCGAAAGCCCCCATCAAAAGTCCGGCAACAGCGGCAAGAACCGATCCGCCCCACAGCCGGGCAGTTCCCGGTGCATCCTGGACGATCACCCGGTAGATAAACGGATAGGCGATAAATGCCGGGAAGAATCCCATATTGAAAATATTACATCCCAATGAAAGCAGACCGCCGTCGGCGAAAAAAAGCGCCTGGACCGTCAGTACAGAGGAAATGACGAGAAAGGCGGCGTGCGGACCGAGCAGGGCGGCCAGTAGCAGCCCGCCGCCCAGATGGCCGCTTGATCCGGTCCCCGGGATGGAGAAGTTAATCATCTGGGCGGCGAAAATAAACGCGCCCAGTACTCCCATCATCGGAACCAGCCGGTCATTGCGAATCGCTTTGACCTTTTTTGCACACGATGAGATCAGTCCGGCTGTCGCGCCCCACATCGCTCCGCCCACCAAGGGGGAAACCAAAGCATCCGCCATATGCATATCCCGTTTTCCTTTCCTGCTGAATCCGCATCCATCCGGAACCGCGGGCCGGTCCCGCCTCGTCCGCAGCATGTATTATTTTTTCATGTTTCGTAACATCGATGGGCGGGGAAGATCAATTGGAAATCGAGGGATCCTTCTCAGAGTCTGCGGCCGGTCGTGGTGGCGGTCAGTTCACTCGATTTAACGCCGCGAGGCGCCTTCAGCCGATCGGCCAGCTCACGCACCTTCCCGGCGTCCCCCTTCACAATAATCACCTCGAGGCAGTTATGATGATCAAGGTGCACATGTGTGGATGAAATAATTATTCTGCAGTGATCATGCTGAATTTCTGTGAGTTTTTCCTGAAGCTGCCGCTGGTGATGATCGAATACGAGAGTGATGACCCCGACCACCTCCTCGCCGGACTCCCACTCCTCATCAACCAGTGTCTTGCGCACGAGGTCGCGCACCGCTTCTGAACGGTTGGAATAACCGCGCCGGCTCAGGTGACGATCAAATTTTTCGAGCAGGTCGTCTTCCATGGAAATGGAAAAGCGCTCCATCAGGCCTCCGTTTCCCCGCCGGGTTTTTCTTCCCTTTTGCGCGGCTTGAGCTGCGGGAAAAGAATTACATCACGGATTGCATCTGAACCGGTCAGCAGCATCATCAGCCGGTCGATCCCGATGCCCATGCCGCCGGTCGGCGGCATGCCGTATTCGAGTGATGTAAGGAAATCCTGATCGATCTTGGACGGATCGTTTCCCGCCTGCTCCTCGAAACGTCGGCGCTGTTCAAGCGCATCGTTGAGCTCGCTGTAGGCGGGAGCAATCTCCTTGCCGCCGATGATCAGCTCAAACACATCCACCAGCGACGGATCGTCGGCACACGGGTTGGCCAGCGGCACCAGGAAAGCGGGCAGCCGCGTTACAAACGTCGGCTGGATCAGTGTGCCTTCAATCGTCTTTTCATAAATCTCATGCGTCACGACGGCAAAGTCCGCCTCCGGCTCGACAAAAACGTCCAGCTCGGACGCTTTGGCGCGCGCCTCGTCCAGCGTGCTGTCGAACCAGTCGGCGCCGAGGTGCTCCCGGATCAGATCGCGGTAGGCGATTTCCTTCCAGGGAGTGGAGAGATTGATCAGACTGCCGTTCCACTCAACCTCCATCCGGCCGAAAATTTTCTGTGAAAGATGCGTGGTCAGGCTTTGCACCAGCTCCTGCATCGAACGCATATCGCCGTACGCTTCGTAAATTTCGAGCGCGGTGAATTCGGGATTGTGCGTTCGGTCGAGGCCTTCATTGCGGAAATTGCGGTTCATTTCGAACACCTTGTCCATGCCGCCGACAATCAGACGCTTCAGATACAGTTCGGGCGCAATCCGGAAAAACATATCCGTACCGAGCGCATGGTAGCGCGTCTGAAACGGCCTGGCGGCCGCGCCGCCGGCCAGCTGCTGGATCATCGGGGTTTCCACCTCCAGATAGCCGCGCGCGGCCAGGAATGCGCGGATTTCACGGAGTACTGCCGTGCGCTTTTTGAACAGATCCATGACCTCTTCGTTCACAATCAGATCGAGTTCGCGCTGGCGATAGCGGGTTTCAACATCCTGCAGACCGTGAAATTTCTCCGGCATCGGCAGCAGCGATTTGCTGAGAAGGTTCCACTCCCCGACACGCACCGTCTGCTCCTGCGTCTGAGTGATGAACAGCTCTCCCTTCACGCCGATGATATCGCCGAGGTCGAGCAGTTTAAACGCCGCAAACGCCTCTTCGCCGATCAGATCCTTCTTCACCATCAGCTGGAATTTTGCCGAACCGTCGGAAAGATGGGCGAACGCCATCTTGCCCATCTTGCGCATGGCGACAATCCGCCCGCAGGCGCGAACGGTTTTTCCCTCCTCAAAGGTCTCATGAAGCACTTCCAAAGTGGCGGTACGTGTGAACGCAGAGCCGTAGGGGGGGTAGCCCGCGGCTTCTAATTTGTTCATATTTTCAATACGCTGGCGACGGTATTCATTATCCTGCATGAGTTCTCCTTTAAACACAAAAGCGTTGCATCTTAGCGGCGGAACGTCTCATACGCAAGCGGAGCGGATTCCAAAGCCTGAAAAAAGTCTGCCGAATGTTTCCAATCCGTGGAAAAAACAGCCGGACAAATTAAATGCTAACCATTATGATAATACTATATTGATTTTAAAAGTCAGACCTGATTTTATAGTCGGAGTGCAGCAACAGGGAGAGAAAAATGGCAAACACTACCTTTAAAAGTGACATAAAATGGACCGGACAGGGCGTCAGCTCCGATGCAATCAGCGGCGTGCATACCGTCCGGATTGACGAACCCGAATCTCTGGGCGGCGAAAACAGCGGCCCCAACCCGGTCGAATTGCTGCTCTCTGCGCTTGGCGGGTGCCTCGTCGTGCTCGTTACAGCCTTTGCTCCGGCCCACGGCGTCGAGATACGCGATGTAAAAGTATCCGTGGAAGGCGATCTCGATCCGGACGGATTTCTGGGGAAATCGGATGCACGTCCCGGATTCAGTGAAATCCGCTACAACCTGCAAGTCGATTCGCCCTCGCCGGCAGCAAAAGTCGCCGAACTGATCGAACAGGCGGAAAAGGCCTGCCCGGTTAAAGACACTCTGACCGGCGTGCCGATTAAATCTGTATAAAAATCCTTGGCTCTGCAAAGGCCTCCATGGTTTGATCCAGAATTATGAAAGCATTTAAGGCGTATGACATCCGGGGCGTCTATGGACGCGACTTCACGGCATCTGACGTTGAAAAAATCGGTTATTTCCTGCCGAAACTGCTCAAGGCCGACACGGTCCTCGTCGGACGCGACGCCCGCGTCAGTTCGCCGGAGATTTTTGAAGCGCTCTGCCGCGGCATTACGTCGGGCGGCGCGGATGTCGTTTCCATCGGGCTCTCCACGACCCCGACAATCTATTTCACTGTTGCCACCAAAGGGTTTGATGCCTCCGTCCAGATTACGGCTTCGCATAATCCGCCGGAATACAACGGACTCAAAGTCTGCAGAACCGGAGCCATTCCGGTCGACTACTCCACCGGACTCGCCGATCTGCAGAAGATGTGCGAGACAGAGGAGATCATCCCGCTTCCGGCCCGGGGAATCGTTCACGAAATCGACGTGCGCGGCGACTACCTCGACTTCCTGCGGCACTGGCTGCCCGACCTCTCCGGCCTCCGGATCGGGATCGACTGCTCCAACGGCATGGCGGCCCTGCTCATCAAAGAATTGCTCGGTCCGGATCCGATATACATCCACAGCGAAATCGATGGTACTTTTCCCAATCATCAACCCAATCCGCTTGAGGAGGAGAACTGTGCCGACATCAAAAAGCTGGTTATCGACAATCAATTGGATATCGGACTGATTTTTGACGGGGATGCCGACCGGCTCATGTTCATCGATGAACGGGGTCGCTGCGTCCAGCCCGACCTCATCACCGCCGTACTGGCCGAATATTACCTCGCCAAAGAAAAAGGCCGCGTTTTGCACGACATCCGTACGTCTAAAGCTGTCGCCGAACGAATCATCGAACTCGGCGGGGAGCCGCATATGTGGAAAGTCGGCCATTCCTTCGCCAAAGTCAAAATGCGCGAACTGGGCTGCATTGTCGGCGGGGAGCTGGCGGGGCATTACTACTTCCGCGATTTCTTCAACTGCGACTCCGGCATCCTTGCGGGGCTCATCGTCCTGAGCGTCGCCGCACGGCTCAAAGCGGAAGGCAAACCGTTTTCGAACTGCATCGACGGACTCATGCGCTACGCCAACTCCGGCGAAATCAATTTCCGCGTCAAAGCGAAAGATGAAGCCATTACTGCGGTGGTCAAAAAACTCATCACTGAGAAAACCCCGCAGGCAATTTATGACTTTGACGGAGTGCGCCTTGAATTCGACGACTGGTGGGTCAGCGTCCGTTCCTCCAATACCGAGCCGTGGCTGCGCGTGGTCATCGAAGCCGATAACGAAACACTGCTGGCTGAGAAACGCG
>JASKKX010000049.1 GCA_030153935.1 Verrucomicrobiota bacterium
CACGTTGAAATCATGAACAACGTCGATGACGGGATCGAAATCTGGGGCGGTACGGTCAATCTGAAATACCTCAATATCTGGAATGTCGGCGACGACAGCCTGGATGTGGATGAAGGCTGGCGCGGCAAAGCCCAGTTCGGCCTGATCGTTCAGGGTTACAGCACGGATGCCGGTCAGGGTTCCGGCGTGGGTGACAACTGCTTCGAAACCGACGGCGCGGAAGATTCCGACGCGCAGCCGGTGACCACCGCGGCCATCTACAACTTCACCGTTGTCGGCCAGCCTCTTCAGGGCGATCACGGTACGACGTGGCGCGACAATGCCCGTGTTCAGTACCGCAACTGCATCTGGATGGATCTGGGAGAACAACTGGTGAAAAACGACGGTGATGACGGTGACGGGGCCAACGGTTACGGCTACAACGGTACGCTCTCCTGGGCGGATACTTGGACTACGCCTTACACCACTTATTCGACAGTTAATGCCGGTACGTGGACCAACGGCGCGTTTAATGATCCAGCGGTCATGTACACTGCCCAGAGCGAAGGCATGCTGGCGGAAATTAAAGACAGCGTGTTTTATAACAACCTGAATGCTGCTGCTTATACCGAAGCCGAAGCGCTCGGAGTGCTTGATGCGGCTAATAACAACGTGATGGCTTCGGTGATGCCGATCCAAGGTCTTTCCCGCGGTGATATTGTGGTGAAAGGCGGCAAAGCCATGGAGCCGGTAACCAATATCAATCCCCTCGCGGCGAACGACGCAGTAACCAGCGTTGCGACCGCCCCGAACGACGGGTTCTTCACGCAGGCTCCGTTCCGCGGTGGCTTCAGTGCCAACAACAACTGGCTGGAAGGTTGGACCGCGGTGGATGCCTACGGCATGACCGACACCTCCATGAATACGGATGATCCGGCCGCTACGATTCAGATGACCGCTTCGACCTTCTTTTCAACGGAAGACGGCGTGGTCTACACCGTCGAAGAATCAAGTGACATGAAAAACTGGACCCCGGTGGCTACGATAACCGGTGACGGTTCGATCATGTCGGCGACGGATCTGGATGCGTTTGATTCCGCGAAATTCTATCGCGCGATTATTCTGTAAGTCAGTTCTGGTGAATGACGATCTGATGGCAGCGGCCGTGAGGCCCCTGCCATCAGATTTTTAATCGCTCAAATTATGAGTAACCAGTGAGAGATGGGTTAGCGAGGCACGCGGGAAGAGGTGTGGACGTGCGGGTGCACGGGAGTATGGAATAAAGTAAGGGACAGTCGTTCCGACAACCGGTAACGGCTTGGCAGAAAGTGGACTGTAGAAAGCAGACCGTGAAGAGTGAGAAATAGCAGCCCCGACAACCTCAAACTGCAAACCCCAAACTCTCCCCGACCGCTGCAATGAACAAGGATTGAATTTTATTACCGGAAGGATCGAATAACGATGAGACCTTTATTATCACTTTTTCCGCTGACTCAAACAGAGGCCGCCGCCAAATATAAGCCGGGAATCCGTTTTCTGCTGATAGCTATGATTGCTGCCGCAGCCTTGACGGGGTACGGCCGGCAGAAAACCGAAACCGAGGTACTGCAGGATAAACCACTGGCTGGCTTTCAGAACGATCTGCTGATGACCGCATTTCAAACAGCGTCTGCGATCCCGGTCAAACCGCATATCAAAGACCGCTCCCGGGCACAGTACAAGGTGGTTTCCGCCGCGTTGAAGCTGGATCAGCCGCAGCGGGCGCTCGATTACAGCGATAAAATCAAAAACTGGCGCCGCGGCCTGGGGTATGCCGACTGGGCCTTTTACTGCGTACAGCGCGGTGTGACCCATGAGGTGCCGCATTATCTGGATCTTGCGGAGCAGATTTCAACCGTCGCCGACCAGGACTGGCGGCGGGACCGCATCAAGGTGCGGATCGCCCAGACCCGTCTGCTGCTGGGCGACTCTGGTCAGTCGGAACAGCTCGTCGCCGATATCGATGCCTCCGAATCCGGAAAAGTGGAACGGGTGGAATCCTCCCTTGCAGATGAAGAGGATTTTGAACCGCAAATGAAAGCCATCGACGGCCTGATTGCTTCCGGTAATTTTGACCTGATTAAAAATGCCCTGTTCGCCTGTACACAGCTCTTTGACCGCTTTTATGACGATGCGGACCGGCGCGAAACGGTCGAACGGAAAATCAAAAGTTCCTGGCAACCGCTGCCTTATACGATTCGGATTGATCTGCTGGCAGAGCTCGCCGAAATTTCACTCAAGCACACCGATCCGACCGGTGCGCTGGAGCTGGTCCATGATGCCCAGGTCGCCATGGATAAAGCCACCTGGCCGGCTGAATACCGGATTCCGCTGACCGCCCGCCTGGCCGCGCTCTGTTTCCGCGCCGGAGATGAAGAGACGGCGCGCAGCCGGCTGGCCGAGCTGCCGGCGCAGTATGACGAAGAAAAGAATACGATTATCAATATTTACCGCGCGGAGACACTCACACCGGTTGCGGAAGCGTTTCAGACCGCGGGTGACACGGCATCTGCACTGAAGATCTATAAACAGGCGCTTGAAGCCGGGGTTGAAAATCCCAATTCCCGTCCGCGTGCCGAAGACCTCTCCGCCATCTGTCTCTCCATGGCACTCAACCAAGTTGAGCCGGATGAAGTTCTATGGGCCCGCATTCGTGAAGTTCAGGCCGCTCTTGGTGATCCCTGGTAGGGGGAGGTTTGGAGTTAGGTGGAGCGGGCGCTCCGCGCACGCTGAACCCGCCGGAACGGCTCTCTTGAATCAACGCGCCCGGAGGTCGCGTTCCACCACAAGGACGGCAATGAAAAAACAGTATCCGCAACGATTGTTTCACAAAACCCCCTCATGGGTTGAGGACGGGGCGGTTTTTCACATCCGTATCCGCTGTGCTGCCGGGAATCCGGTGGTGTTGACGCGGCCGGCTGCGGCGAATGCCCTGTTGGCATCCGCGGATTTTTATGTCGCAAAAGGGCGCTGGTTTGTGCATCTGTTTCTGCTGATGCCAGATCATCTGCATGCTCTGCTTTCTTTTCCGCAGGAACAGGTTATGTCGCGGATTGTTTCGGATTGGAAACGCTTCCAGTGTAAACAGCTTGGCGTGGTTTGGCAGGAAATTTTTTTTGACCATCGCATCCGCAACGGGGCTGAGTATCTCGAAAAAGCGGCATACATCCGGCATAATCCGGTTGTCAAAGGGTTGTGCGAAGCACCGGAAGAATGGCCGTGGTTTATTGGAGCATAAAGGTGGAGCGGGCGCTCCGCGCACGCTGAACCCGTCGGAACGGCGCCGCAGGAATCAACGCGCCCGGAGGTCGCGTTCCACCTTCTGCAACTCATCGCTCTCGCCGAACAACTAACCGGAAACAAATAAAGTGAACATAAAACCACAATAAATATTATCTAATCTCCTGCGGATCGGTGCAAATTCCGGTGAATGAGGAATGACGACAAACAGAAAACTGAAATCGGAGGCCGGGGGTGTTCAGCGTGCGTGGAGCGCCCGCTCCACCTGGAATCGGGCCGCCCGAAGTGCGGCTGTAAGGAAGTATGAGAGCGAGGAGAGCGTAAGGGAAAGACGCCCCGATAACTGACAACCATCAACTCTCCCCGACAACGGCCGACTCCAATTATTTTTTTTTGACCGCGAATGAGCGCGAATATGAGAGAGATAGAAAAAAACGACGGGCAGAATGCGGTTGGCAGCTTCTTCGCGTTCATTCGCGTTCATTCGCGATTGAAAAGGTTCCTTTCGGGCTCTTTTGAGGCTGAAAACAGAGTCGTGCCTGTTCGTACCGCTGTCCGTCGTTTTTTTGTTTCCTGGACAGGTTTTTCACGCCGTCCTCACCGGAGACCTCTTCCTGTGAACCGGTCGGACCGAATCATTTTCAGACAGAATGATGGGTGCCGTTTTCCCGGAAAGAGAACTTATTCTGCCTCAAAATCATTCTGTCTGTTTCATCCGACCCGGGTTGCGGTTTTTCCGCAGAGGTTTCCCCCTGCTCATTTCCCCTTTGATCTTCCGTGTTTCCGGTGGAACGCGACCTCCGGGCGGGTTGATTCCTGTGGAGCCGTTCCGGCGGGTTCAGTGTGCGCGGAGCGCCCGCTCCACCACGTGCGGGCCTCAAACCCCAAACTCCGAACGTTCCCCATCAATCGGCACCCGTTCCGCCGCGCAGTGTTCGCTGTGGCAATCTGTATCCTGCTGTTTCCCGCCGCGGCGGCGTTTGCGCAGCAGGCGGGCAGTATCCGCGGGATGGTGTTTGATAAAGATTTCGATATGCCGCTGGCGGCGGCGGAGGTTTCCATCGCGGAGACCGGCGCCAAGGTGACCGCCTCCGACGAGGGCAACTATCTTTTCAGCCAGGTTGAGCCCGGCAGGTATACGCTGGTTTTTTCCAAGGAGGGCTACACCCGGCAGGTTGTCGCCAACGTGGTGGTCTCTCCCGGTCAGATGACGGACGTTAACAGCTCACTCACCGGTGAATTCACCGACATGGAGGAGTTCGTGGTCCAGGATTTTGAGATCGGCGGTAATTCCGAAGCCGGGCTGCTGAACCTGCGGCTGGAGAGCCCGGCGATGATGGATTCGATCAGTGCCGACCTGATGAGCCGGGCCGGTGCCAGCGATGCCGCCGGCGCGCTGCGTCTGGTGGCGGGAGCGAGTGTGCAGGACGGGAAATATGCGGTAGTGCGCGGCCTGCCGGACCGTTATGTCAGCTCGCAGATGAACGGCGTGCGCCTGCCCTCAGCCGATCCGGACAAGCGCGCCGTGCAGCTCGACCAGTTTCCTTCGGAACTGATCGAAAGCATCCAGGTTTCCAAAACCTTTACGCCCGATCAGCAGGGCGATGCCTCCGGCGGAGCAGTGAATGTCGTGCTCAAGGGGATTCCGGATGAAACCGTTCTGAAGTTCAGCGTGGGAACGGAGTACAATACGCAGGCCACCGGCAATGATGACTTTCTGACTTACAAAGGCGGCGGCGTGAATACCTGGGGGCTTGATGATGGCAGCCGGGATCAGCAGCCTGTCGGCACGAATTGGAAAGGCGCAGTCGGCGTGACCCGCGATGACCCGCCGATTCCGTATAACTGGTCGGTGACGGCAGGCGGGAAGCATGAACTGCTGGACGGTCTGAAAATCGGCGGACTGGGCAACTTTTATTACAAACGAAGCTCTTCCTATTTTGATAACGGAAAGGATGATCGATATTGGGTAGATAAGCCCGGCGATCCGATGACGCCTCAATACGGTCAAGGTACCCCGTCACAGGGGGATTTTCAGACGTCTCTTTTTGATGTGTCACAGGGAAGCGAGGAAGTGCAGTGGAGCGGACTGGGTGCGGTGGGGCTTGAAACCGAAGATCATAAGCTGACACTGCTTTACATGCGTACCCAGGCGACGGAGGACAAGGCGACGCTTGCCGAAGACACCCGCGGAAAAGATTATTTTGTCACGCAGAATGTGCCCGGCTATGACCCCATGGCTCCCGCGGAAAACGGTGATTATGCAACAGCGGCTCCGTATCTGCGCAATCAGACGCTGGAATATATCGAACGCAAAACCGAGACGTTTCAACTGAATGGGGAGCACACACTGCCGTTTCCCGAAACCGGCTTTCCCGGTTATTTTGTGCTGCTTCCGCCGGAAGTCGATTGGACCGTGGCTAAAAGTTCATCGGGACTGGACAGTCCGGACAAGCGGATGTTCGGATCACAATGGCGGCCGGCGACGAGTTACGGCGGGGTTGTTTATCCCGGACTGGAATCCGGTTATTATCAGAACAAGCCGGAAGCCTCTTACACACTGGGGAACCTGCAGCGGATCTGGAAAGAGATTGAAGAAGACAGCGATCAGTATTTTGTGAACGGCAAGCTGCCGTTTGAACAGTGGAGCGGCGACAAGGGGTATCTGAAAGTCGGTGTATTTAACGACAAAGTGGATCGCACCTATAAGCAGGATTCGTTCAGTAACTTTTCCGATCCGAACAACTTCTACGCAGGAGACTGGGATGATTATTGGAGTGATGTATTTCCCTCCGAGGATCATTCGATTACAGCCGCGGATATCGATGTGGATTATAAAGGCGAGCAGAAGATTAACGCATGGTATTACATGGTGGATCTGCCGCTCAGTTCATTTTTTAAAGTGGTCGGCGGAACCCGGTATGAAAAAACCGACCTCAGTATTACACTCGATCCGGAAAAAGATGTTTATTGGGTAGATCCAAACGATCCTTTGGGGCGAAGCTCCAAACTTCAGCCGGGTCAGGGCGATGTCCAATTTGATCAGAAAGACGTTCTCCCTTCGATCGGCCTTGAATTCAAGCCGCATGATACAGTCACTCTGCGGGCCTCCTACAGTGAAACCGTCGCCCGGCAAACCTTTAAGGAATTAACCCCGATTCAGCAGTCAGAATATCTCGGCGGCGATGTATTCATCGGAAATCCTAACCTGCAGATGAGTTCTCTGAAGAATTATGACCTTCGTGTAGACTATGCACCCTATGCCGGCAGCCTGATTTCATTCTCCTGGTTCTATAAAGACATCACCGATCCGATTGAATATGTTCAGGATTATGCGGTGAACATCGGTTCCTATACCACACCGGTCAACTATCCCGAAGGGGAAATCAAAGGGTATGAAGTGGAGATCCGTCAGCAGTTGGGCCGTTTCTGGGAGCCGTTGGAAGGGCTGGCTGTCGGAGCCAACGCCACCTTTATTGATTCGGAAGTAACCCTGCCGGACGACGAAGCACAGGATTTGGCCGGCCGCGGATTTCCAGAACCGACCCGCGATATGCTGAATGCGCCGGAATACCTCTACAACCTCAACCTGACGTATGACATTGAAAAAACCGGCACCCGGCTCGGGCTCTTTTACACCGTGCAGGGAGATACATTAATTGCAGGTGCAGGTCAGTCAAAAGGCAACTACGTGCCGGACGTTTATGCCAAAAAGTACGGCACGCTCAATTTCAGCCTTTCACAGAAAATCGGCGAAAACTGGACGCTCGGCTTCAAGGCCAAAAATCTGACCAATCCGAAAATCAAGACGGTTTACCGCTCCGATTATCTAGACGGGGATACGACCAAAACTTCTTATACCAAGGGAATCGAATATTCCATCAGTGCCAGTTATGAATTTTGAGAGATATGCTAACAAAACTTTAACCACAGCATGATGTATTGAGGCGCGCACAGGTGCGACCATGCCGGACAGATGAGGGGATTTATGAAAAATATTCAGTTGATAATTGTAAGTTGCTGGTTGCTGGGAGCGGCGGTCTCCGCCGTCGCCGCCGAGACGGACAGCAGCCGGGTGGATAGCGTGCGCGCGACGCTCGAAAAGTGGGTGGAAACCCGCAAGGTGATTTCGCAGGAACAGCGCGACTGGGCGCTCGGCAAGGAAATGCTCAATGAGCGCATCGAACTGGTTCAGCAGGAAATTGATTCCCTGCGTGAAAAAATAGCGGATACGGAAAAGAGTGTCAGCGAAGCCGATAAAAAAAGGGCGGAGCTGGTCGATGAAAATGAAACGCTTAAAAACGTTTCCGACTCGCTTAGCGAAACCGTTCTGACCCTTGAAACCCGGACAAAAGAACTGCTTGCCGGGCTGCCCGCTCCGATTCGCGAACGCGTCAAGCCGCTCAGCCAGCGCCTGCCGGACAATCCGGAAGAGACGAAGCTCTCTCTTGCCGAACGCTTTCAGAACGTGATCGGTATTCTCAATGAAGTGAACAAGTTTAACGGCGAAATCACAATGACCAGCGAGGTGCGCACCCTGCCGGACGGGTCCTCCGCGGAGGTGACCGCACTGTATGTCGGCATCGGGCAGGGCTACTACGCCACGGCGGACGGAAAAGCCGCCGGCATCGGCTCCTCCACGCCGGAAGGCTGGGTATGGACCGCCGCCAACGATGCCGCGCCTCGGATTTCGCAAGCCATCGCCATTTTAAAGAATGAACAGGCGGCCTCTTTTGTGCAGTTGCCTGCTGAAATTCAGTAACAGGGAAAATCCGCCATCATGAAAAAGAAAAAGCCAGTTATCCTTATCTGTATGTTGATTCTTGCCGGTGCCTTTGCCGCTCCGGCACAGGATCAGATGGAATCCACCGAAGAAGAGCAAGTCTTCGTTCCTCTTGTGACCACGGAACCGCTGCAGTACACGGTGGAAGCCGGCGATACGCTGATGGGGATTGCCCGCAAGGCATACGGCGAATCATCCGGCTGGCGCGCGATTTATCAGGAAAACCGGGATCAGCTGGAACAAGCCGGCGGATTGAAAGAAGGGCTGGTCATTACACTCCCGGTCCGTCCGCAGGAGTCCTCAACGACCGCTTCAGCATCAGCGGCCATCCGTCCGCAGTCCGGAAATACCCCCTTTGCCCGCGCAGACACTACGGTGCAGCAGCGCCTGGAAAGCAGTCTGGCGGAACTGAATGCGCTGCGTGAAAAGATCGTCATGGAAAAAATTCCGCTGAGCCGCAAACTCCGCGATCTGGAAGACCATCTGATTGAGGTGCGCCGGGAATACCAACAGACCTCGCGCCTGCTCGACAGCCGCACACTGGACCTGAGCAATCTGCGTTCGGAAATCAAATCCCGGCGGGATGAAAAAAACTATCTTTCCAATCTCCTGAATGAATATATCCGCAATTTTGAATCCCGCCTGCACATTGCGGAACTCCATCGGTATGCAGATAAGCTGGAAGCCGCCAAACTGGCTCCGGAAAACAGCAATCTGTCCGACCTTGAAATCTACCGGACCCAGGCGGACCTTGTCGCCATCTCTCTCGACCGTCTGGACGATGCGCTGGGCGGAACCCGGTTTAAAGGGGCGGCGGTTGATTCGCACGGGTCGGTGAAACAGGGGAGTTTTGTACTGCTCGGCCCGGCGGCCCTTTTCCGTTCTGAAGACGGCGAAAGCGTGGGTACCGCGGAACAGCGCCTCGGCTCACTGGAGCCGACCGTCATCGGCTTCGAAAAACCCGCCGATGCAAAAGCCGCCGCCGATCTGGTTCTTTCTGCGTCCGGACAGTTTCCGCTCGACCCGACACTGGGTAATGCCCACAAGATTGAAGCGACCAAACAGACCCTGTGGGAGCACATCAGTAAAGGGGGGGTCGTCATGGCCCCGATTCTCGGCCTGGCCGCGGCCGCGCTGCTGGTGGCGCTGTACAAATGGATTCAGCTTGCGCGCCTGCGCAAGCCGTCTGAAGAGCACATCCGCGTCCTGCTGAATGCCGTGGCGGAACATGACCGGGAGAAAGCCGCTGAAGAGGCCGCGGCGATCGGCGGGCCGGCCGGCGAAATGCTGGTGATCGGCGTCGGGCATATCAAAGAACCCCGCGAGCTGATTGAAGAGGTGATGTATGAAAAAATGCTTTCAACCCGCCTGAAACTGCAAAGCTTCCTTCCCTTTATTGCCATTACGGCCTCATCGGCACCACTGCTCGGACTGCTGGGGACGGTGACCGGGATCATTAATACCTTTAAGCTGATCACGGTTTTCGGTTCCGGCGATGTGAAAACACTTTCCGGCGGTATTTCCGAAGCGCTGGTCACCACCGAGTTCGGTTTGATTGTTGCCATTCCGTCACTGCTCATTCATGCGTTTCTTTCCCGAAAAGCCCGCGGAGTGACCGATCAGATGGAAAAAGCGGCGGTCACTTTTATGAACCAGCTCAGCAAAACGCCGTATAAACACACGAAAGGCGCGGCATAGGGCACAGGGGACGTGAAGAGGTAGGGACGTTGGACGTATGGGAGCAGAAAAAGAACAGAGGACAGGGGATTGCAGGATGTTGAACGCGCAAGGTTGGGAAAGTGCTGACGGAAACTCAGCAGCTGTTCCGCAGAACGAACCGCTGAACAGTTTTTGATAGGACGATGATGAATTCCATTTTGAAATTCTGGAACCAGGCCGTCGAAATCTGGCTTTCGGGCGGATGGGCGATGCTGGCACTGTCTGTAAATGCACTGGCACTCTTCGGGGTGGGGGTGCATGTGTACCTCAGGCTTCATGAAAAAGGGTTTAAATCGATCGATGAAAAGACCTGGCGCAGATGGATCAGTCACCCGGAAGAGCGCAGGGGCCCGGTGGGGAACCTGCTCGACTTTGTTACCGGCGGCAACTCGCTGAAAGATACGGCATTGTTTTTCGAGGAATTGCGTTCGACAGAAATCATCCCTTTTGAACGGGACTTAAAGGTGATGAAGATTTGTGTCGGTTCCGCTCCGCTGCTCGGTCTGCTGGGAACCGTAACCGGCATGCTGGCCACTTTCGCAGCGCTGGCCTCCGGATCGGGAGGGGAAAAAACGATGGGCATGATTGCCAGCGGTATTTCCGAAGCGCTGATCACCACGGAAACCGGACTGATTATCGCGCTGCCCGGTCTGTTTTTCCAGTATCAGCTTTCCCGTGAACATGAACGCTATAAAGCCTTTCTGGCACATCTGGAAACTGTTTGTACGCAAACCGTTTACCGGAGACTGCATCATAAGGAGGCGGCAGGATGAAAACGCTGCTGTTTTTTGCTCTGATTGCGGCGGGCACGGTTCTGGCGGACCATGACTGGAGCCGGTATGAATCCATCATCGAGCGGTCTCCGTTCGGCAAAGAGCCTCCTCCTCCGGAAACGACGGCGGACAGGCAGGCCGGGAGTTTTGCTAAAGAATACCGGCTCTCTATGCTCTACAAGGATGCCGAGGGCCGACTGAAGGCCGGCATGGTCAGCAAAGTGAATAACAAGAGTCTTCTTCTGAGTGTCGGAGAGAGTGACGGGGATATTTCATTGGTGGATGTACAAATGGAGGAAGGTACGGCTGTTTTGCAACGCGGACAGGAAACCGCGCAGCTTCTGCTCGAAGGCCTGGATATTCCTTTTTCAGCCGGAGCGTCAGGATCCAATGCTCCGCAGCACGATCCCGTTCAAATCAGGACGAGACCGACGCTTTTCCGCCAGGCCGGTACCGCGGAAAAAGTGCCTGCGCATATCCGGATGGCGCTGAAAGACTCTACGCCGAAGCGGGCAACCCTCACGGTTGTGAAAAAGAAAAAAAATCCGGCAGCAGACAGCGGAGAGGAAGAAACTTCGCTCCACGCTTCAACCCTGCTTTCCGGCAATTCTGTGTCCGGCAGCCGTCCGGATTTACCAACTGCGGGGAACACGCCGGGTCCGGAAAAAAAATCATCCGATACCCGCGGTTATCTTGTTCAAAGCGCGCCCCGTTACATTGAGAAAAAACTGCGGGATGCCGGACGACTTTAGTGAAGGAGTAAATTATGGGACGTTTTCGTGATGCCGGAGCAGATGACGGAGCCGATGTCGGTGTCGATATGTCACCGCTGATGGACTGCGTATTTATTCTGCTCATCTTTTTTATCGTGACCACGACCTTTGTCGACGAAACCGGCGTCGAGGTGGACAAACCGCAGGCGGCCTCCTCGGTTCAACTGGAAAAAACCAGCATCCTGATCGCCCTGACGGAAAAGGGCGAGGTGGTCTACGGCGGTCGCGAGATCGGCATCAGCGGCGTGCAGCCGCTGGTGAAGCGCATGCTTCAGAAAGAAGATGTGCCGGTGATCATCCAGGCCGATGCCGCCTCCCAGTCCGGGATGCTGGTGCGTATTATCGACGAAGCCAAACTGGGCGGGGCCGCCAAAGTGAGCCTCGCCTCGCGTAAACCGAAGGGTTGAAACGGTGATAGATCGTCCGTCAGAAACACGGTTTGCCCGGCTCCGTCACCGCTTCTGGATCGCCGCCGGTGCGATCGGATTCTCCCTGATATTTTTTCTGGTGCTGCCGCTGCTGCAGACCATCAGTCGACCGCCGACGGATGATATGACGCTGCAGTCCGTTGATACAGCCAATGTGCCGCCGCCCCCGCCCCCGCCGGAACCGGAAGAGGAAAAGCCGCCGGAACCGGAGGAAAAGCCGCCGGAACTCATGGAGGAAACCGTGCCGCTGGATCTTTCCCAGCTGGAACTGGCGCTCAATCCCGGCTTCAGCGAAGGCTGGTTGGGTGGTGATTTTGCGGTCAAACTGAATACGGCCGTCGCCCGGAGCAGGGATGTGGATGCGGTCTTTTCCATGGCGGATCTCGACCAAAAACCGCGCCCGATTTACCAGCCGGGTCCGACGCTGACCCCGCAGATTCGGCGAAAAGCCCCCGGGACAGTCTACATCATTTTCGTTGTCGATCAGCGCGGACGGGTTGTGAATCCGGTCGTTCAGAAATCAACCGATCCCGTCTTTGAAAAACCGGCGCTGGCCGCCGTTAAACAGTGGAAATTTGAACCCGGCAAAAGGGCCGGCAAGCCGGTGCGCTTCCGTATGCGCGTGCCGATCACTTTCCCGAAAGGATAGTCATTATGAAATCAGAGATCAGAAATCAGAGATCAGAAATCAGGAGCCAGGGGTCAGGAGTCAGGGTTCGGACGTCAGAAATCAGGGGACAGTCTTTTGGCCTCCGTCCTCTGTTTTCCAGCCTCGGTCTGACCTCTGTCCTCTGTCTTCTGACCTCTGGACTTTTCGGATGTGCTTCGACCAAAACGGCGGCTCCGATCACGCCGGCGGCCGATTCCCCGATGACCGCGCCCGAGCTGAAAATCTGGAACGATCCGGCTTTTAAAAAACAGTTTGCGCAAAGCTACATTGCCGAGACAGAGATCGAGCCGCGCGTCACCTCGGTTGAACGCGACCAGATGCAGAAGGTGCTCGATCTGATCGGTGAGGACAAAATGGACGAAGCCGCACGGCTGCTGGAAAAACAGCGCGGCGAGGCCTCCAGTGCCGTTTTTGATTTCACGCTGGCCAACATTTACTTCCAGCAGGAAAAACTTACTGAAGCCGCCGCGGCTTACGAAACGGCGGTAAAGAAATATCCTAAATTCCGCCGGGCCTGGCGCAACCTTGGCCTCATTGATGTCCGCCGGGGCGAATTTGATAAGGCCGTTCCGGCCCTCACCCGGGTCATCGAACTGGGCGGCGGCGATTCGCTGACCTACGGCCTGCTCGGATTTGCCTATTCGTCGGAGGGAAACGACCTCTCCGCTGAATCAGCCTATCGACAGGCGGTCCTGCTCGATCCGTCCGTCATGGACTGGAAAATGGGCCTGGCCCGCTCCCTGTTCAAACAGCAGCGTTTTCCCGAAGCCGCCGCGCTGTGCGGAAGTCTCATTGAAGTTGAACCGGACCGCGGCGACCTCTGGCTGCTGCAGGCGAACGCCTATATCGGCCTCAACCAGCCGCTCAAAGCCGCCGAAAACTATGAAATGGTCGATACCCTCGGCGAATCGACGGTCGACAGCCTCAACATGCTCGGCGACATCTACGTCAACGAAGGCCTTTATGAAATGGGTGTGAATTCCTATATCCGGGCCATGGAGAAAAACCCGGATCGCAATGCCGAGCGTGCCATTCGGGCCGCCAAAGTGCTGGTCACCCGCGGTGCACTCGAAGAGACCAAAACGCTGATTCAGCGCATTGAGGAAATGCACGGGGCACAGCTTGGGCAGGTGGACCGCAAAGATCTGCTGAAACTTCGCGCCCGCATTGCGGTCGCCGAAGGGCAGGGGGATGAGGAAGTCCGAGTTCTCAAAGAAATTGTTGAACTCGATCCGCTCGACGGCGAAGCGCTGATTCTGCTGGGACAGCACGCCTTCCGCGCGAACGATCCGGAACGAGCGGCCTTCTATTACGAGCGCGCCGAGAGCCTCGAAAAGTATGAAGCGGACGCCAGAGTCCGGCACGCCCAGCTGCTGGTCAGTCAGGGCAAATACGCCGAAGCGCTGCCGATGCTGCGCCGTGCGCAGGAACTCAAGCCGCGCGAGGAGATCCAGAAATATCTCGAACAGGTTGAGCGGGTCTCCAAATCGCGCTGATTAATCAGCGCGGACAGTAAAAGCGGTTCCGGTAAAAAGGGCAATCAGGGTATTGTCCGTTTCATTGCGGATTTCAATCTCATAAATTGAAACCGTACGGCGTCGACTGATCTCGCGTACAGAAGCGGATAAAACACTGTCAAGCGGGGCCGGAGCAATAAACGATATGCTTGTCTGCAATCCCACAGAAGTTCGTTGGTCTGTGTTAGAGGCCATGGCAAAAGCATAATCGGCCAGAGTAAAAATTGCGCCGCCTTGGGCTGCCCCCAGTCCATTGAGATGGTTTTCTGTTACCTTCAGGCGGGCGGTCCAGTATCCGTCTTTACAGAAAAACCGTTCAATGCCGATATATTCTGCAAACCGGTCGTGTTTGAGATGTTCACTCAGATCATTCATATGCAGAAATATGACATGCCTTTGCCGAAAAAAGAATTTCCAAGCAGTGGAAAAATGGATGGTCAAGCGGAAAGGCCTGCGTCAGACTCTATTCCGATGAAAAAAAACATAAAGACGTTTTTAGCGGATAAAGATAACCATTTCGTTCAGTTCATCAAATACAGCCTGTGCGGCGGAGTTGCCACTGTGGTGGACATGGGAGTGTTTTTTCTCTTCGCCTGGCAGGTCTTTCCCGCCCTCACGCAGAGCGATCCGTTTGCCCAGCTGCTTTTTCGGTGTCATCAGGAGATTCAGATCGTTTCCGAGGCCCTGCGGCTGAGAAACTACTGGCTTGATAAAACCGTCTCCTTTTTCTTCTCCAACTTTACCGCCTACATTCTCAATGTCCTGTTTGTCTTTAAAGCCGGTAAACATAAACGGCATCATGAACTGATGTTGTTCTATGCGGTTTCGCTGGTTTCGTTTGTGATGGGTACGTTCGCCGGCGATCTGCTCATCCGCTTTGCCGGGCTCGACACAACCTATTCCTACATTGCCGCCGCAGTTGCCGCGCTGCTTATCAACTATACCGGCAGGAAGTTCTTCATTTTCCACGGATAATCCCCCCGGCACCTGCTCCGCATGAGAAGCCGTGAGCCGTGGAAGGTGAATAACTGTGAATCGCAGCTTATCAAAAAACGGGAGAACGCCCGCAGCGAAGCGTGATGCAAACGGATACATCCGGGAGGGTCACGAACTCAGCTGCACACTGCGCAGATCGTGCATAACGACATAGGCCGCAGAGTGCAGAAACAGCGGAATCGGTTGACGCTGAATTTATGACCGCCGGTACGGTGAGAGCGCAGGCCGTTTTTGTGATCTTTGATCATCAGCTCCATCGTCCCGCGTTCGCAGCGGACGGTTTCATACAGAACCTTCGCCCCACTGTTTTCGAATGAAGTGACGATAAAACGCAGGTCTTCTCCACAGCGGATCCGGGCAATGTGCTGAGTGAGCATTTCTTCAGCTTCATTCATGACTCGCGCTTTCCTTCTCATCCCTGTTTATCCGACGGAAAGAGTCTGCTCCCGAAGTTTTTCTGTACAGAATTTTCAGCGGGGAAGAGAGGGAGGTTTCCAGTGAGTGGAAAATTCACTCGACGCTTCCGCTTAAGTGATCACAATACTAACTTATGAAGAAACATACCGATTTGACGCGGGGATCCCTGGGTCGCCATATTCTGCAGATGACGCCGCCGATGGTTATCGGCTTTTTTGCCATGATGGTCTTTAACCTGTCCGATGCCTGGTTCGTTTCACGCCTCGGAACAACCTCGCTGGCGGCGATCGGTTTCACCTTTCCACCGGTGATGTTTTTTTTCAGCATCAGCATGGGGATCGGGATCGGCACCGCTTCGTGTGTAAGCCGCGCCATCGGGCAGGGCGACCATGACCGGGTTGCTCATATTACCACCTACAGCCTGCTGCTGACGCTGCTGGTGATGGGGCTGCTGACGATGGTTGGCCGGTTTCTTATGCCGTCTGTTCTGCGCACTATGGGGGCGGGTCAGGATACGTTCGGCCCGGCCCTGGGCTATATGCGCATCTGGCTTTATTTTGCACCGATTGTCTCTCTCCCCATGATTGGAAACAACGCCATCCGTTCCACCGGAGATACATTGAGACCCGGTCTGATCATGGCCTCGGGTGCTGTGCTGAATATTATTCTCGACCCGATTTTTATCTTTGGCTGGAAGGGTTTTCCGGCCATGGGAGTTCCGGGTGCGGCAATAGCCACAGGGATTTCGCGGATGCTGACACTGGTTCTGTCGCTGGCGCTGCTGCGATACCGCTACCGGATGCTGACGTTCCTCTGGACCGGCTGGCGGAAATTAATTGAGGCCTGGCGCAGCGTGCTCTTTGTTGCGGCTCCGGCCGCCGCCACCAATCTGCTGCTGCCGGTGACCAACGGGATTATCATTCGTCTGATTGCTGGTTTCGGCAAAGAAGCGGTTGCCGCAACCACGGCCAGTCAGCGTATCGAAACCTTCGCCTATATGATTCCGATGGCCATGGGGGCCACGCTGGTTCCGATTATCGGACAGAACTGGGGAGCAGGCAGACTGGATCGGGTGCGCGGGGCCTGGATTCGGACAAACTGGTATGGAATTACTTATGCCTCGCTTTGTCTGGTCATCGCACTGCTGTTTGCACCGGTGGTCGCCGTGTGGTTCAGTCAGGATCCGATCGTGGTTCGTCTGATTACATTGTACCTGCGCATTATTCTGGTTGGTGCCGTTCTGCTGCACTCCACGGTGCACACCGGATTTGCCTTTAACGCGATTGGCCTGCCGCTTCATGCCGCCGGACTGACGGCCATCCGACTGTTTGCCTTCACCCTTCCTCTGGTCTGGCTGGGATCACAGATTGCCGGACTGATCGGGGTCTACGCCGGGATGGCAGTCAGTTACGTCCTGTCCGGAGCTGTAGCGCTGCTCTGGTTCAGTTTCGTCCTGAAAAAGAAAAAATCTGTTGGCATCGAAGTTTTCCGATAATCGGAAAAATCCGGAAGAAAAAAATATACTTCCAAAACGTCTGTTTTTCGGATTGCGTTCCGCGTGGCTTGTGCCACAATTTCTCTCCCCTTTAAAGGGGGTGACTGGTTTCGACGGGTAGGTTGAAGCTTCAGTCGCGTGTCGAGGTTGGTCTCCTGGCCTCGTTAAAAGGAGTCCAAACAATAACTGCTACTGAAGAGTACGCACTCGCTGCCTAAATAAAGGCGCGACGTCTTTACCCCGACGCCTGTTAGGGGATAAAGGCGACGACAACAGGCTGGTGCCAAAGCCGGGAGTCCGGGCGGCGGCATGAGAAAATAACAGGACCCTAGCGCCCGCGGTGGCCCTGTCATACGGCAGCCAAGGGGGCGAATCCTTATAGTATGACTACACACGTAGAAGCTGTTGTGACTCCTATGCGGACGGGGGTTCGATTCCCCCCACCTCCACCATTTTGAAAA
>JASKKX010000050.1 GCA_030153935.1 Verrucomicrobiota bacterium
TAAGATGCCCGCCGGGCCGAAGCGATACAAAATGACGATTGCCTATGACGGCACAAATTATTCCGGCTGGCAGGTGCAGCCGCGCAAGATGACCGTACAGGGAGAGATCGAGCGGGTGATTGAACAGCTGACCGGAAGGAGGATCCGCATTCATCATTCCGGACGAACGGATGCCGGAGTTCATGCCAAGGGGCAGGTGGCGCATGTTGACCTGAAAGAGCCGGTCGATCCGGGACTGTTTATGAACGGCCTGAACGGGTTGCTGCCGCCGGATGTGCGCATTATGAAGTTTGAGGCAGTCTGCCCGGACTTTAATGCCCGTTACGATGCCGTCTCCAAGGAATATCGCTATTTTATCTGGAATGGACCGGCCGTTCCACCGGAGTTGCGGCTTTACCGACTGCATGAACGGCGACGGCTCGATATCGAGGCCATGAAAAAAGCCGCTTCGCAGCTGGTTGGCCGGCATGACTTTGCCGCGTTCACCGCCAACCCGCATCGCGAGATCGGCGGCACAGTGAAAACCATTCGTGAACTGACAGTTACCCGTACGCGTGAAGGAGATGTGACAATCTGTGTGGTCGGCGAAGGCTTCCTCTACAAAATGGTGCGCAGCATCGCCGGTTTTCTGCTGCGCGTAGGGATCGGTGAACTGAAGAAGGAAGACGCAACACGCTTTTTAAAAGCCGGAGTGCGGACGAATGAAGTGCCGACGGCCAAAGCGATCGGTCTTTTCCTGTGGCGCGTCGATTACTGATTTGCAAGCCTTGGAAAGTAAGAACCCCTCCGGCATCGAGGCGGTTTTCATTTGAAAAACACCCGCCGACGCTCTATCTGCGACGCACGGTATTGAAGAACTTAAGAGGCACAGTTCATCGCCATGCTGAGTCGCCGCAACACGGTCCATCGGATTTTCTCCGGTCCAGAATTCAACGCTGTTGAAAATCAGACCGTCCGCCAGCATCGACAGTCCGTAAAAGAGTGGGGGCTATCGCTAACTCTTCCTGTGTATAAAAACCTTCAACTCTTTGTTGCCGGCAAATGAAAACCCGCTCTTCTTGCTTTTCGCAGGCAGGTCGGGTACTTTTCTTTCTCTGTTTTTTACAGATGTGTTTTGCAATCTGAAGGAGTTCTCTTTATCGGGTTGCAGTTCAGATCAAGATCGAAATCAAAAGGATGATGTACAGTGATGCCGAAGATTGAAATTATGCCGTCGATTCTGGCCGCCGATGTGGGAAATCTGGAATCTGCGATTCATTTGTGTCAGGAATCCGGCGCGGACCAGATTCATGTGGATGTGATGGACGGGGTGTTTGTGCCGAATATCAGCATGGGACCGGCAGTGGTGGCGATGGCCAACCGGGTAACGGACCTCCCGCTGGATGTCCATCTGATGCTGATTCGGCCTCAGCAGCATATCGAGGCATTTGCCAAAGCCGGCGCTGACGCACTGATAATCCATATTGAAGCGGACTGTGACGTAAAGGATACGCTTAAAAAAATCCGTGATCTCGGTTGCAGAAGCGGCATCACCTTGAATCCTCCCACCTCGGTGGAATCAATTTTTGAATGCCTGGATGATGGTCTTGTGGATGAAGTACTGGTGATGTCGGTCAATCCCGGGTTCGGCGGTCAAAGCTATATTGCCGATACGGAATCCAAAGTGACGGAGATCCGCCGCCGCTATCCGGAGATCCTGATTTCGATCGACGGCGGAATTGATCTGGAAACCGTTAAATCCGCTGCCGCGCACGGAGCAAACCTGTTTGTCGCCGGCACTGGTTTGTTCAAGGCGCCGGAAATGAAGACCGCGATTGCCCGGATGCGTGCAAATGCCGAGGCGGCGTATGGAACACAACTTTAATCATATTCCTGCGGGCTGAATGGTTTAATCGAGATGTCAAATTTATCTCATATTCGTAATTTTTCAATTATCGCGCACATTGATCATGGGAAATCGACACTTGCGGACCGTATCCTGCAGCTGACCGGTGCTATCGAAGCACGCAAAATGAAAGAGCAGGTGCTAGATGCAATGGATCTGGAACGGGAGCGCGGCATTACGATCAAGGCGCATCCGGTCTCGATGAAGTACCGGGCGAAAGACGGGAAAATCTACCTGTTTAACCTGATCGACACCCCCGGACACGTCGACTTTTCCTACGAAGTTTCCCGCAGTCTGCAGGCCTGCGAAGGGGCGATTCTGGTGGTGGACGCCGCACAGGGTGTTGAGGCACAGACCGTTTCCAATGCCTTTCTGGCGGCCGATCAGAACCTGGCCATTGTGCCGGTTCTGAACAAAATTGAACTGCCCAATGCGCAGCCTGAAGCGGTGGCACAGCAGATTGAGGACCTTCTGGCGATTGATGCAGCAGACTGTCTGGCGGTCAGTGCAAAAACCGGGAAAGGAATCGCGGAAGTTCTGGAGGCGATTGTGGAGCGGATTCCTCCGCCGCAGCCGATGCAGGACCACGCAACGCGCGGTCTGGTTTTTGATTCCAAATATGATGCTTTTCGCGGAGTGGTGGTCTATCTGCGCATGTTCAGCGGCGACCTGAAGACCGGTGAAAAAGTGCGCATGATGAGTACCGGCCAGGAATATGAAATCAAGGAAGTGGGGGTTTTTACGCCTGATCCGGAAGCTCGCAAAGAGCTGACTCAGGGCACGGTGGGGTATGTGATCGCCAATATTAAGGATTCTTCGGAAATCCAGATCGGCGACACCATGACCGCCGCGCGCAGTCCAGCCGAAACGCCGCTTCCGGGCTTCAAAAAAATCCACCCGATGGTTTTCGCCGGTATTTATCCGATCGAAACCAGCGACTATGAAAAACTCGGCAAGAGCCTGGATAAACTGCGCCTGAATGATGCGGCGTTTTCTTATCAGGCGGAATCTTCCGTCGCTCTCGGCTTCGGCTTTCGCTGCGGTTTCCTCGGACTGCTTCACATGGAAATTGTGCAGGAGCGGCTGCGCCGCGAATTCGGTCTCGATATAATCGCCTCCTATCCGAATGTGATCTATCGCGTTAATCTCAGGAACGGAGAGCCCATTGAAATCGATAATCCGACATTGCTGCCGGACCCGACGCTGGTCGACAGCATGGAAGAGCCGTTCATCAAGGCCACCATTGTCACGCCGACCTCCTGTCTCGGCGACATGATGCAGCTGGTGATGGAAAAACGCGGCGAAATCACCCGCACGGACTCCATTGACGCCCAGCGCGTCATGCTCACCTGCGATCTGCCGCTCAATGAAGTACTGATCGATTTCTATGACCGGCTGAAAAGCCTCAGTCGCGGTTATGCCTCCATGGACTATGAATATGCCGATTACCGGCCTTCCGACCTCGTCAAGATGGACATCCTGATTCACGGCGAACCGGTCGATGCCTTTTCGTCCATTGTTCATCGTTCCAAAGCGATTCCGCGCGGCCGCCAGATGTGCGCCGCGCTCAAAGACGTGATCCCGAAGCAGGCCTTTTCGGTTGCGATTCAGGCCGCGCTCGGCGGAAAGATCATCGCGCGCGAAACGATTCAGGCTTTTCGCAAGGATGTGACCGCCAAGTGCTACGGCGGAGATATTTCCCGAAAGCGCAAGCTGCTCGAGCGCCAGAAAGAGGGCAAAAAGAAAATGAAGAGCATCGGTAAAGTGAGCATTCCGCAGGAAGCGTTTATCGCCGTACTTAAAACCAAACAGGAATAAGGAGATGGAATGACGGAACAGTGAAAGGACAGGAAACTGTATTTTCATATCCCGGTTTTCCGAGGTGAACATGAAATTTTTAAAAATCCGTAAAGCCCGTAAAAACCTCAAAGAGGCCCTGCAATATGCAAAACGTATTCGGCATATGTATGAAGATATCGCGGATCCTGAGAAAATTCAGGAATTGCGCAAACGGGAACAAGACGCCCGTCAAGCGCGCCGGGGCGAGGACACAGCACATATGGCCGCTGCCGGTGATGCATTGATAAAAATCTGCAAAAAAACCGCTCCGCCTCGGCGAAACAAAAAAATTCGCGAAAATGTAGAGGTTCTCTTTGTCGCCATCGCCGCCGCTATGGCAATTCGCACCTATATTTTTCAACCCTTTAAAATTCCGACCGGGTCCATGCAGCCGACGCTCTATGGGATTACCATCCAGAAAGAACCGGTCATCAAGTCCGACAATCCATTGGCCTCTGTACTGAATTTTGTTCTTTTCGGAGAGCGTTACCGGGTGATTCGCGCGAAAGCCGAGGGAATGATTCGAACCGAAATGGGCGCTGACGGCCTGCCGCATCTTTACGGACAAACGAACTCAGATGAAACCAGTACCCTTTACATCGGCAATGTTCCTCACCGCATTCCGAACAAACTGATCCCGTTCTGCCGGTTCGGAGCCTATCTTCACAAAGGCGATCCGATGGTGCAGGGAATCGTAAAGAGCGGCGACTACATTCTGGTCAACCGCTTCAAGTACAACTTCGTTCGGCCCAAGAGAGGGGATATCGCGGTTTTTGACACCCGCGCACTGACTCATCCGCAGGTCCGCAAGGACGCCTACTACATCAAGCGCATCGTCGGACTTCCGGGAGAGACCCTTTCTGTCGACCCGAAATATCTGCTGGTTAACGGCAAAAGACCGGTGGATCCCCGGTTCAATAAAATTTTTACCCATCCAGATTACAACGGCTACCAATTTGCCCAGCCGACTTCCCCGCCCCCGCTGATCGGCAAGCCGGGAGATTCCATTACTCTGGCAGGCGATGAATACCTGTTTTTCGGCGATAATACCGATCAGAGCCTGGACGGCCGTTACTTCGGAGCAGTTAACCGGCGTCAGATTCTGGGCCCGGCATTTTTTGTCTGCTGGCCGCTGGATCGAGCCGGGATTGCTGAAATTAGCCACTGAAAAAGTCAGGTCTGCGCCGCTGATCGGTTTTTGCAGCCATCATGAAATCGGTCATCTGCAGTCCCTGGATTTTATGAGCCCACCAGCGGACTGTGACCTTTCCCCATCCAGTAAGCGGCGCAGGATGATGGTTGCTCTGTGCTCGGCTCAATCGGCGATACAGTCGATGAATGCAACAGGTTGGGCGAAATCATCGAACCTGAACATCCGTCTCAGCCTTTTTTCATCATCAATTTCAATTACTTTCCAATCCGGAATCTGTTTGCTGAGATTCGTGATCTGCTCCGTCGTGAGCTGAGGAGCCCCGGCCTGGCAGACCGTACATGTCTGAGTGTTCAGCATTTTCATATCGGCCTCCTTTCGATATTTATCCTAAAGGAATCCGGTGGCCTGTTAAGCAAGGAATCAGTCTAAATAAGGATTTTCCAAAGCCGGGAAAGTATGGATAATTCCTGTTATGTATTTTGATACTCATGTTCATTTTGATGATTTCATAACTGATGGCACGCTGGAACAGTTGCTGGAACGTGCAGAGATTTCCGACGTCTGCAAAATGGTTGCGGTCGGCGGCTCTCCGGAAGCGAACGGGACAGCGCAGATGCTTGCCAAGGCTTTTCCGAATCGCATTTATGCCGCCGCCGGCTACGACCGGCATCTGGCCGGAACGGAGTGCGACATTCCTGCCTTGCAGGAGCTGGCAGCCAGGCAGGACACGGTTGCGATTGGTGAAACAGGGCTTGATTATTTCTATGAGCCGGATGCGGCAAGACAGCAGCAGTATCTTTTTTCCCAATGTCTGGAAGTTGCTGTGAATGTATCTAAACCGGTGATTATTCATACTCGTGAAGCGGATGACGATACACTGGCCATTCTTTCAGATTTTTCCAGACAGTGGAAAGGTGATGCTGCAGGCATCGGTGTGATTCACTGTTTTACAAGAAGTCGGAAGATGGCCGGATTGCTGCTGGATCTCGGTTTTTACATCAGCATCAGTGGAATTGTGACCTTTTCCAGCGCCGAGTCACTGCGCAGGGTGATAGAGTTTATTCCTGCAGATCGTCTGCTGATTGAAACAGATTCGCCGTATCTTGCGCCGGTGCCGCATAGGGGAAAGCGCTGTGAGCCCGCTTTTGTTGTTGATACTGCCAAACGCCTTGCCGAACTGTACGACTGTACAGTAGAGTTGCTGGCGGAAACGACAGCCGAGAATGCCGCCCGATTATTCGGGCTCGAGTAAGGAGATGTAATGAAAAAGATTCTAACCGTACTGATTGTACTGACCGTTTCTATTTACGCACAGGAAGCCGGTCTCGTGAAGGTAACCGGCGACCGTGTAAGCCTGCGTGCCGCGCCGGAAGTTACAGCAGTTCTTCTCGACCGGGCCATGAGCGGTGATGAGTTGGTTCTGAAGGACAACAGCAATTCCGAATGGGTTGGTGTGGAGCCGCCGGAAACAGTTGATTTGTGGGTAAGCCGTGATTTTATTCGCGACGGGATCGTTCTGCCGGCAAAACTCAATGTGCGTTCCGGCCCCAGTTTAAGCCACCATGTGGTGGGCGTTTTAAAAAAAGGGGAGCCGGTAACCGTTCGCAGCGAAGTCGATGGATGGCTGCGGATTTCTCCGACTCCTGAAACCACGGTGTGGATCAGCCGTAAGTATACGGAGGTCACTGTTCCTGAACCGGCTATACCGGAAGAATCTGTTGCAGCATTTTCCCCTGCTGAAAAACCTGTTATAGAAACCCCGGTTATCCCTGCCGAACCGGGTGAAGCGGATGTAGAGATCGAAATACCTCAGGAGGAGGTTCTGCAGATGACTGCTGTTCCGCCTGAGCAGAAAATGACAACCGCCGCAGTGACTGCCGAGGTGTCAGGGTCCGGAACGCTCAGAGTTGATCCGAATAAAGAGCAGGGCGTAGAAGAAAGTTTTTCCGGAGTGCTCCAGCCGGCGGATTCCATTCTCTACAAGCTGGTGGACCCCGGGTTTGAGGAAATTACGGTCTGTTATGTGCTGGGCAATCAGGATCAGATGAATGCCTATGCACAACTTCCATTAAAACTTACAGGAAAAGTTTACTGGGCTGAAGGAATGGACATGCCGGTTATCCGACCGGATAAAATTCAGGTGCTTGATTCTGTCCCGAACGGCTGATATTCCGCCCAATTTGACATTCCATTGCTGTAATATATGGTCGGAACAGGACGTTGTTTCCCGAAACAACAGATAAAACTTTCATTTGCACGCACTTCGAAGAAGGACTCTTAATCCGTTCTGTTGAAAGAGGGATTGAGAAGGCTGCATCAGATCAATCTTTATTCGTTATACCACCAAAAAAGAAAAGATTGGATGAACGATGCAACAGAAGATAATCCGATCAGTCAGGTAATGGAAATTCTAATTAAACACGGTTTGGGATGGATCAGGTCATGACGATCCCTCCGCTTTGGACGCTTCGAACGGGCACTAAAGCCGGCAATGGGTGAAATAGATATTCAGAGCGTAACAACCCGCAACGTCTCCTGTGTGCCGGAAAAACTATGCGGGCTGAACTTCAGTACAAACCGGACCGGTGAGGTGCTCGATAGCGAGTCGTAATTCCAGGCAATCGCCTCCTCGAGGAAGTCATCTATTTTATGATCGATGCTTGATATAAAAAGGTGCGTATGAACGATCGGTCGTTTCCTGCACAGTTCTCATCGCCACGGGCATACTGGTAACTCGGTCCCCCCGAACGATGCCTCATTGTCAGGTTTTATTTTTAATTTATAAAACTGTCGATCTCTTCTGCACATTAATTATCGATGTAGGTCGAGAGTTTTCCGAGTGCCTTCCGTATTCTTTCAGTTCGTTTTATAAACGGATATCAACTGTGTATTTTTCCATATCGATGTGTATGTATTTACACACATGTAACCGGTTTTGCCGGTTTATAACCCCCATCTTTATAAAGATGGCCATTCTATTAAAATGTTATACCAGTTTTTTAAAAAGTGTAAGTCGTTAACAAAAAAGGAATAATATCAAAAATTATCATAATAAAAAGAAACATATGTTATTTGGCCCGCTTGTTGCTTTGTCCCAGCAAGTTATTTCAAAAAAGGAGGTCAATTTATTACAGGTATGAACTTTTCATGTTATTAGAATCTTTAAAGGTTGCGTTTAAAAAAAATTAACAGGAGTAATTAAATGAAAAAAAACAGCATGTTTATGTTATTCTTAACCGTTGTTCTATTATTATCATCCGGTTCGTTCATCCGTGTAGATGCTCGCGAACGTACTGATTCAGATATAGTGATCGGATTTTCTCAACGAAGAATAGCCGGCAGCGACTGGTGGAAAACTCTCGTTCAAGGGGCTAAAGATACTGCTGAGAGAGAGGGCATAAAGCTTCAGATACTGGATGCAAACGGAGATACCGTTCGGCAGAATTCAGATGTCAACATGCTGATTAACAAACAGGTTGATGCAATCATCATTAATCCAAACGATCCGCTGGGCCTTTCTTCTTCCATTAGTGCTGCGATTAAAGCCGGAATTCCTGTAATATCAGTAAACTGCGCACTTGATGATTCCTTGCTAAGTAAAGTGTATGGATATGTTGTTGAGGACCAGGTTGCCGCCGGAGCCAGGGGCGGGTATTTGATGGCTCCGATTGTTGCCGAAAAAAATCCCGGTCTTAAAGAAGCAAAAGCAGTTATCATAGGTGGATATCCAGGCGATGTTCTGAGTGAACTGCGGGCTGCGGGTTATATGAAAGGATATCAGCAGTGGCTTGATGAAAACCCGGGAAAAGGCGTCGCCCTCAAATATCTGCCGATGCAGTATGGCCATTGGGTCCCGAATGATGCCATGCCTGTGATGCGTGATATCGCCACGGCTCATCCTGACCTGAAGGTAGTCTTTAGTGAAAGTGATGTGATGCATGCAGGCATTGTGCAGGCACTTAAGGCCGCCGGCATATGGGAAGATACCGTAATCGCTGAGTATGATGGTTACCAGACAACTGTTAAAGAAATGATGGATAATCCCAATGGTCCTTTGCAGGCCCTGACGACAAATGAACCGTATCATCAGGGAATTGCCGCTGTGGAGATGGCAATTAGAGCGATTAACGGCGGAGCCCCGGAAGGAACTGTGTACGTTGATACCGTTGCCTTTAATGCCGAGAACGCAGCAAAGTACTATGACCCGTCAAAGGTGCTCGTCGATACTGAACAGTGAAGCTTAACCCCTGATTTCTATCCGTTAGAGAGGGGTTCCATAGCTGCAGGAGCCCCGCCCTTAACGGCGAACCTCTTACTTACTGGAAAAATATAATGATAACTGAAGAAAAAATCACAGAACCGTTGAACTTTCAGTTCGAAATACAACCTGTTCGATCCAATCGTATTGAACATATGTTAGACTATGTAAATTCGATACAAGCCGGGGTTTGTATTGACCGGGCAAGGTACTTTACCGAGTCGTACAGGATCACTGAAAATCTGCCGCAAATCGTGCGAAGAGCAAAGGCGCTGGAACATACGCTGCAAAACATGTCACTTTACCTGCTTCCCGGCAGCCTTCTTTTAGGAAATCAGGCTTCGCATCCGAATTATTCCCCGCTGTTTCCTGAATTTACTACAGATTTTCTGAAAGAGGAAATTTTTGATAGGACACCATACTATCCACCAGAACGACCTGCGGACAGGTTTGTGATCGATGAAGCTATTTTACCGGAACTTAATTCCATTCTGGAATACTGGAACGGACGCACCCATAAGGCACGTGTCTACGCACGACTTCCCAAGGAAGCTATAAGCGCACAGAATGATATCGGGGCGATAAATATTCTCAATTACGTTCATGGTGGCGATGGGCATTTTGCACCCCCATATAAATGGCATATTGATCATGGGCTCGGATATATTATCCGTACAGCAAAACAGAAACTATTAGAAATTGATCTGACGGCTCCCGATGGATGCGATAAAAAAGCATTTTACGAGGCCTCTATCATTGTGTGCCGAGCCGTTATCGGCTGGGCCCATCGTTACGCCGATTTTGTTGAGGCCAAAGCTGCTGAAGAGACTGATCCGGTTAGAAAACAGGAATTGTTTTCCATGGCTGAAATTTCCCGATGGGTACCTGAACATCCGGCCCGGAATTTCCATGAAGCCCTGCAGGCGGTAACCTATATTCAGCTGGCTATTCAAGTGGAAGACAACGCGCAGGGAGTTTGCCTGGGACGTTTTGATCAGGTCATGGCAGCCCATTGCGAAGAGGAATTGAGGTCCGGAACGCTTACCAGGGAAAAAGCACTGGAACTCACTCAGAATTTTTTTGTTATGCTGTCAGTTATCGAGCGGATAAGAAGCTGGGCGGATACCGCCTTTTTTCGCGGGAAACCGATTTTCCAGAATTTAACGATTGGGGGAGTCAATCCTGAAACACGACTCGATGCCACGAACGAAATGAGTTACATCATTCTCGATGCCATTCAGAATACCCGTACTGTGCAGCCGTCACATTATGTGCGGTGGCATAAAACTGCTCCTGAAAAGTTTAAAATGAAGGTGGCTGAAACAATACGGCTGGGCACAGGATTCCCGGCGGTTGCCAATGATGAAGTGTATATGCAGGCAATGATGAACCGGGGGTATACCTACAAAGATGCCGCGGATTACTGCATTATCGGCTGTGCGGAACCCGGTCCTCCCGGTCTGCGTGGTGGACGCACCGGTGCCGCATGGTATTCATTGGCCAAGTGTCTCGAAATGGCTCTGTACAACGGGAACGACCCGCTCTCCGGAAAAATCCTGCATCCAAATTCCAGTAATAAGGATCTTTCAACCTTCGAAAGTTATCAAGAGGTCTGGAACGCATTTTCTGAACAGGCCAGATACTATTTAAAACTGGAAGTGATCATGGATAATGCAATTGATAAAACCTATGAGGAATTTATCGATGAACCGCTCTCCGGTATTATGGCCTGTCCGGAGACTACTCTTGAACGGGGTCAGTCATTAAAAAAAGGCGGGGCAAAATATGATTTTACCGGAAACCAGACAATCGGACTTGCCAATGTGGCAAACAGTCTGTTTGCCATAAAAAAACTGGTGTTTGACGAAAAAACACTCACCGGGAAACAGTTACTTCATGCAATGAAAACCAACTTCACTGACCTGACAACTGATCCGACCGGTCCGGAAATTCAGCAAATATGTATTGCTGTTCCGAAATACGGGAACGACACGGATGACGTTGATCTGATTGCACGTGATGCCCTGATTCTTGTCTGTGAAGAATTTCCGAAATATAAAAACACCCGGTATGGAAAAGGACCTATCGGCGGTGTATTTCAGGCATCGACGACAACCGTATCGTCTAATACACCGTTCGGACAGTCAGTAGGTGCTCTTCCAGACGGAAGAAACGCCAACGCCCCGTTATCGGATGGGCAGTCACCTTTCCGGGGTACAGATACGTTGGGACCGACCGCAGCTCTCAACTCAGTTTCAAAACTTAATCTGGTACTGCTGTCGGAAGGTTCTCTGTACAACATGAAACTTTTCCCGGCAGATCTGAAAGACTGAACGTGATTAATGGAAAGACCGAAATATAGAAGGAAATATTATGACACAGGCAGTAATGAATATGAATTCATCTAAAACATCATTTGGTATTCAAATCTCTCATGGGGGAGCCGGGCTTAAACGTCTTACCAATATGATTGATTATTATTTTTCACGCGGAGGCATGCAGCTTCAGTTCAATGTGGTCAGCCGTGAAACACTGTTACGGGCGCAGCGTGAACCTGAAAAATACAGAAGTCTTATTGTGCGTGTTGCGGGATATTCCGCCTATTTTGTCGGACTGGATAAAACTGTTCAGGAAGACATTATCGCACGGACTGAGGAACGACTGTAAAGAAACCGGCTTGAAGTATAGAACAGAGGTTAGCGGCTTCATGCCCTAACTTCTGCAGAATACCGGCCTGCTCATCGTGAAGAAAACTCTCTCTGAGAGGGTATGAGTGGTGCTGTCAATGAGGAAATAATCTATGAAATACATACAACCTTTGGATACCGGCGGACTGGTATTTAACATCCAGCGGTACAGTCTGCATGATGGCCCGGGTATTCGCACCACCGTGTTTTTGAAAGGATGTCCTTTGCGATGTGCCTGGTGCTGCAATCCTGAGTCACAAGGACATTATACGGAACTTGCATATCTAATCGACAAATGCATCGGCTGCAGGCGATGTGTCGAATCCTGTCCATTCGGAGCAATTACGATACAGCCGGAAGGATTGCATACAGATTGGAGTATTTGCAATCGTGAATGCTTTGATACTCAGCCTGAAGTGTTTCCATGTACTCTTAAATGTTACAGCAAAGCCCGTGATCGAATCGGCACCCGCATGACTGTTGATGCGGTGCTCCGAGAGGTCATGAAAGACAGTCAGATCTATCAGGAGAGCGGAGGTGGACTTACCGTATCCGGCGGCGAACCAATGAGTCAACTTGCTTTTGTGAAGGCGCTTGCTCAAGAAGCCAAAAAAAACTGGCTGAATGTTGCCATGGAAACCTGCGGATTTGCCTCTTGGGAAGCCTATGAGGAGGTCCTGACAGACATCGATATTCTTTTTTTAGATATAAAATATTACAGCTCTGAAAACCATCTTCGATATACCGGCAAAGATAACAGCCTTATCCTGGGGAATGCCCCGAAAATAGCAGAATTAATGCGCCGAAAAGGCGGCGTAATGATCGTTCGCACTCCTGTGATTCCGGGGCTGACAGACCCTGAAGATCTGGCAAAGATCGCTGATTTTGTATGTGAGAAACTGCCTGGAGTGAATACCCTTGAGCTTATGCCGTATCACCGGCTTGGTCGTGGTAAGTACGGAGATATGGGTCGTGAGTACAATCTGCAGGATCTGCTTCCGCCTTCAGAGGAACAACTGCAACCGTTTCGTAATGTTATAGTCGGCCGAGGCCTTGCTTTAAAGCCATAATAAAAATAGGATGAAAAAATGCAGAATCAGGTAGGATTTTCAAATCAGAAAAAAAATTCATCATCTTTGGCGGATGTGCCGGGCGAAGAAACAGTAGAAAATAAAAAGAAAAAGCTGCTTCAAATTAGAAGACTCAGTAAAGCTTATCCGGGAGTGCAGGCGCTTGACGGGGTTGATCTGGATATTCACCGGGGAGAAATTCATGCACTCCTTGGTCAGAATGGAGCGGGGAAGTCAACACTTATAAAACTTCTTTCAGGAGTTGAGCGTCCAGACAGCGGAACACTGCATATTGACAGCAAATCGATATCTATTAAAACTCCGGAGGATGCCCATAAGCATGGTATTTTTACCATACACCAGGAATTAAGTCTTGTTCCGGATCTTTCAGTGGCTGAAAATATATTTATTACAGATCTCCCTACAGGACGATTCGGAGTCGTCAACTGGACTCGATTGTCGGAACAGGCGACTGAGGCTATGGAATGGCTTGGATTTTTAGTAGACGTCCATTCTCCGATCCGGAAATTAAGCGTAGCTCAGAAACAGGGGGTGGAGCTGGCAAAAGCACTTCATCATAAAGCTAAGCTGGTATTGCTGGATGAGCCGACAGCGGCTCTTCCGCCACAGGATGTGGAACGGTTATTCAAAGTGATCCGCACCCTGCAGGCTCGCGGACTCTCGTTTATCTATATTTCTCATCGGATGGAAGAAGTTCAACAGTTATGCAGCATTGCCACTGTACTCAGGGATGGACAAAAAGTCGGCACTTATTCAATTGCAGAAACAAAACCAAACGAATTAATTCGATCAATGATCGGTCGGTCACTGAAATCATCGCATGTCGGCGAGACGGCACTGGGGAAAAGAAAGCCGCGACTCGGTCTGGGGGGGACCGAAAAAGTGGTTATGTCAGTTCGCGGCCTTGACGACGGCAGAAGCGTGAGCAACATCAACTTTGATTTGAATCAGGGGGAAATTCTGGGAATCACCGGGTTGATAGGTCATGGACAGAGCGAATTTGCCGCCTGCATGTTCGGAGCCCGCGACTGTGTCTGCGAAAGTATCTCTGTTAATGGGAAAACGGTTCGCATAAGAACGCCGGGCGATGCGATTAGAGCAGGGGTCGGGTTACTGCCCGAAGAGCGGAAAACCCAAGGGCTGGTCCTGCACATGTCCATCGAAAGCAATATCACGATGGCCAGTCACAACGAATTCAGCAAACTGTCCATCATAGACAGGAAAAAAGAACAGCACCACGTCAACGCCATGTCGACTTCGTTATCCATACGGGCAGGAAGTGTGAAACAACCTGTCGGAACTCTGAGTGGGGGAAATCAACAGAAAGTGGTACTGGCCAAATGGCTTGTCAGTAAATGCGGTATTTTGATTTTTTCCGAGCCGACCCGCGGCGTTGATGTCGGGGCGAAAGAAGAAATTTATGAACTGATCAAATCATTCGTTAACTCCGGCGGATCGGTTATATTGATTAGTTCTGAAATGCCGGAAGCACTGATGTGCGATCGTGTGTTTGTCATGTCTAACGGTAAATTTGTCGGGGAGTTGAATTATGACGAAATTGACCCGCATGCAGATGCCATTTTAAACCTGTGCTGTCAGAAATAATAAAAGGAAATATTGTAATGAAAACGAATTGGGAAAACTTCGGATCAGGTTTAAAGCGAAATATGAAAATGTTATTCACCAGCTATCTTCTGATCGTGCTTATTTTGACTGTTATTCTGGGATGTTTAGCATCTCCGTATTTTTTAACACTGCGCAATGTTGAAAATGTTCTGACCTTTGCCGCTGTAGTTTCAGTAATTGCAGTCGGGCAGTTCTTCGTCGTTGTGACGGGAGGGATTGACCTGTCCGTCGGATCCATCGCGGCATTAACGACGGTCGTGGCTGCTGTCATGATGAAAGCAGGGCATTCGGCCTTTGCGTCATCACTGACTGCTCTCGTAGCGGCGGGTGCTGTAGGGGGTGCCAGCGGTTTTCTTGTAATTAAAGCAGGAATTACCCCGTTTATTGCCACATTGGCAATGATGAGTATTGCCCGGGGGCTGTCATATCTTGTTCAGGTCGGATCACTTATAGGCATTACAAATAAAGGATTCATTTGGTTTTTCTCTGGATCGGTTGGCCCGTTGCCGAATCCGGTCAGCCTGTTTGTTTTGATCACCCTTGTCGCAGCTTTTTTTATGCGATCTACAACGTTCGGTCGGCGGCTCTATGCAATCGGCGGAAATACCGAAGCGGCAAGATTATCCGGACTGCCGGTCAAGCAAAGTATATTTTCAGTGTACGTGCTCAGCGGGCTTCTTTCAGGATTTGGCGGATTAATTCTGGCAGCACAACTTACGCAGGGAAGTTCATTGCTGGCACAGGGCTACGAACTGGACACTATTGCTGCAGTAGTCGTGGGAGGGGCTGCATTGACCGGAGGAACCGGAAACCCTGTCGGCGCAGTGGTTGGGGGGCTTATAATTGCTATTCTGGGGAATATCATGAATCTCATGACCATTCCCTCCGAGCCCCAGCTGGTGGTAAAAGGCATCCTGATCATCATTGCGGTGGTCTTCATCGGTAAAAAACGTGACCGTATTCTGCGCAAAAAACAGAACAATAACAACATTCCGGCAGAGCTGACTCCTGCCGCATGATGCGAGGAGATCTTTGGCGACCGGAAAAATATGATTAGATTTTGTATTTGGAACGGTCGCCAAGCATCTCCTGTTGATTCCGCAATCGGGAGATGTTAAATTAAACATTAAATGAACGTAAATAGTGTAAGCAATTTATATTGTCCTCGAATTCTCATCGTTGATGATGAAGAAAAAATGTGCTCAACTCTGAGAGAGTTGCTCGAAAAGGGTTCTACGTAGATTTTTATGGTGAGACGGTTCGGCGGGGTTGATGAAAGCCTCCGTCCATGCGCATTATCCGGCATGGACGCTACAGAAGAACATTATGCAAGATTACTGGGACTTGAGTCGCCGTGGAAGGTGACGCGGGTGAAGCTGAGTGTGGAGAAGATGCGGGTGGATATCTTCATTGAATACGGCGAGTTAACCGGCCTCTGCCCGGAATGCGGGGAGGCCTGCCGCATATACGATCATTCTCCGGGGCGGACGTGGCGTCATCTCGCCACCATGCAGTTCGGCACTTATCTGCATTGCGAACCTCCCCGCGCTGAATGCGGGCAGCACGGCATCAAAACCATGCGGCTTCCCTGGGCGGGCAAGCATTCTCGCTTTACGCAGCTCTTCGAGGCCTTTGCCATCAAGGTGGTTCTCGCCAGCCGTTCCTTAAAGGATGCGGGCGACCTGCTCGGTCTGGGTTGGCACCCGTTGCATTCCATTATGAAGCGGGCGGTTGATCGCGGCCTTGAACGACGGGGGAACGATCAAATCGCATGGATCGGCATGGATGAGAAGTCGTTTCGCAAGGGACATGATTACATCTCGTTGCTCAATGACCTCGAAGAGGTGCGTGTGCTTGATGTTGTTGAGGGGCGCGAGGGCGATACCGCTGACAAGCTCATCTTAAAATCACTGGACGAAGAACAGCGCGAAATGGTCTGCGGAGCGGCCATTGATATGTCGGCACCTTTCACCAAAGCCATCCGAGGCCACCTGCCGAATGCGGACATTGTCCACGACAAGTTCCATGTCGCCAAACATCTCAACGAGGCCGTCGACAAGACGCGGCGCAAGGAGCACCGCAAGCTGCTCAAACAAAAAGACGACCGGCTCAAGGGCACCAAATACGCATGGCTCAAAGGAATGGAGCACCTAGGCGACGAGGCGCTCGAACAGGTCGAATCCCTCGCCAAAGCTGAACTGGGCGTAGCCAAGGCTTGGTATATCAAAGAGCTGTTCCGCCACTTCTGGACACGACGCGATGCCGTATTCGTCCGGAGTTTCTTCGAGCGGTGGCACCAGAAGGCATTCGAGACGGGGCTGCCGGAAATCCGGAAGGTCGCGCGGATGCTCAAAAAGCACCTTGAAAACCTTCTGACCTATTTCGACTGTTATATCACCAACGCTGCTTCCGAAGGCCTCAACTCCAAGATTCAGGCGATCAAGGCCAATGCACGCGGGTTCAGGAACTTTGAAAACTATCGGGTGAGCATTCTGTTCTTCTGCGGAAAACTGGAGCTCTCACCATAAAAATCTACGTAGAACC
>JASKKX010000051.1 GCA_030153935.1 Verrucomicrobiota bacterium
TGTTGAGGAAAATGACATGGCCTTTCACCCCGAGTTCTTCCGCTTTTCGCTGAAGAGACATGCGGTAGGTCTCGCCTTCATGCAAAAGCACGCTCGGATGGGTTGCTCCGACGATAAGGTAGACCGTGTTGGGGTGCCGGGAAATAATATTCGGCAGGGCTTCAATTACAGTTTCAATCCCTTTGTTGGCGGACAACAGCCCGAATGTCATGAGAACCAGTTTGCCTTCAACACAAAAACGGTCTTTGTTGAAATTGGGGTCCATGAACGGTACATCGGGTATACCATGGGGAATGAAATCTACTTTTCTTTTCGGTACATTGTAGATTTCATGAAGAAAATCCACCCCGTGGCGGCTTATGGATACAAGTCTGTCTGAATATTCGGCGATCTGAAGAAGAACTTTGCGTTGGTCGGGAGTCGGGTCACGCAGGATCGTGTGCAGTGTGGTTACAACGGGCATCCTGAGCTCTTTCAGCAGATGGAGAATATAACTTCCGCTGGGGCCTCCGAATATTCCGTATTCGTGCTGCAGGCAGACAATATCTACATTGCTCAGGTTAAGGAAGTCAGCGGCTCTTTGGTAAGAGTCCAATTTTTTTTCCTGAAGTTCGAATCGCACTTCCGGAGGATAATCGTAACCGTTTTCCCGGTCATTTACCGGAAGTACAAAACAGGTTGATTCAGGATACACCTGCTTGATTGCATTGTTAAGATCCGTCGTGAAAGTTGCAATGCCGCATTGGCGAGGGAGGTGATTCCCGATCATTGCAATTTTTCTTATTTCCTTCATCCAGGAACTTCCTTTCGGTTTATTTCAATGTCCTTTCTTTGGAGTTCGAATAGTAACTGTTTGCCGGGAACGGTATTTTTTTTCAGTGAAACTGTTCAATAATTTTTTTTTGTGGAAAAGAGTCCGTCGGATCCGCGGCGCAGTGGATGTGCAGGCTGTTCCGAACGCCTACTCTTTCGCCGTATACGCTATAACTCGTCAGACCATCCTCAACAATCAAAATACGCACGAATCCTCTCCCTCCATCCTGATATTCCATGAGTTAAATCCGACCGCGGGTTCTGTAATCAGCAGAACACCGCAATGCTGCAACAGCAGTGCAAGGTACTGTATTTACAGAGGAATCTGTTTGTAAGGAGGGAGTGACAGAGACAAGTTGTCCCGGTAAAATGCCGGGGTTGAGTCAATATTTAACTTCATGCATCTTATATAAAGATGCGCATTTATATAAAAGAGATTTTATTATCTTCATTCTGAATAAGATACATAATCGCGCAGATTACCCCTTGATGAGTGGCACGCTGCTTGCATGAAGGCAGCCCGCTTTTTTTGTAAAGGACCGAAGGCAATGATTAAACGATACAGGCCGGGAGGGCCGGTCTGTAAACAATAAGCCAGGGAGGTTAAGACCTATGGAAATTAAACCACCGGGGGACGAATACCTGTTGACCCGGTGAAAGAGGGCAAAATTGTTGCCCTGGGTACCGGCAGGTTGGATGAGAGCGGAAAGAGCGTTCCATCCAACGTGAAGAGAAGAGAAGTGATTGGGTACTGACGCCGAAATACGACGGTAGTGAAGTAAAATACAATGAAACAGACTATCAGGTTTTTCGCGAAGAGAGAATTCTCGCGGTTATCGGCTGGTTAATCGAAGGAGGTTATTCATTATGGCAAAACAGATTGCATTTGATGCAGAAGCGCGAAACGCCATGCTGAACGGCGTTGAGAAGCTCAGTAACGCGGTAAAAGTTACACTGGGTCCTAAAGGCCGAAATGTAATTATCGATAAATCATACGGTTCTCCGTCTGTAACCAAAGATGGTGTTTCTGTGGCAAAAGCGATCGAGCTCCCTGAAAAATATGAAAACATGGGCGCTCAAATGGTTAAAGAGGTCGCATCCAAAACAGCAGAGCTGGCCGGTGACGGGACAACCACCGCGACCGTTCTGGCAGAAGCCATCTATCGGGAAGGTCTGAGAAACGTGGTTGCCGGTGCAAATCCAATGGCGCTGAAGCGCGGCATTGATAAGGCATCGGAGGCGCTCATTGCTCAATTAAATAAACTGAGCAGGAAGCTTGGAACATCCGAAGAGATTGCACAGGTGGGAACCATTTCGGCCAACGGGGATGAAACGATTGGTAAGCTGATTGCCGAGGCAATGGATAAAGTCGGTAAGGATGGCACGATCACCGTTGAGGAATCAAAAACCATGGATACCACCCTGGATGTGGTGGAGGGAATGCAATTCGATAAAGGCTACCTGTCTCCGTATTTCGTTACAGACTCCAACTCTATGGAGGCGGTTCTCGACGATCCGTACATTCTCCTGTACGAGAAAAAGATTTCAGTGCTGAACGACCTGCTGCCTCTCCTGCAGGAAGTGGCCAAGACAGGAAAGCCGTTGCTGATCATTGCGGAGGATATTGAAGGGGAGGCTTTGGCTACGCTGGTTGTGAATAAGCTGCGCGGGACATTGAATGTCTGTGCGGTAAAAGCTCCCGGCTTCGGGGATCGGCGGAAAGCTGTGATGGGCGATATCGCGGTTCTGACCGGAGGTCAATTTATTACTGAAGATCTCGGCATTAAACTGGAGAATATCGCCGTGGCGGATCTGGGTTCCGCTAAGCGTGTTACTGTTTCGAAAGATGACACGACCATTGTCGAAGGTTCCGGCAAGGCAACAGATATCCAGGGCCGTGTTGACCAGATTCGTCGGCAGATTGAAGAAACCCCCTCGGATTACGACCGCGAAAAACTGCAGGAACGTCTCGCCAAACTGGCCGGTGGTGTTGCGGTGATTCATGTCGGAGCGGCCACCGAGACAGAAATGAAGGAGAAAAAAGACAGAGTTGACGATGCACTTCATGCGACCCGCGCCGCAGTTGAAGAGGGAATCGTTGCCGGTGGAGGCGTGGCGTTTCTCCGCGGCCAGCTGGCTCTTGATGAACTGAAAGTGGAAGGCGATGAAGCGATCGGTGTGAATATTGTCCGCAAGGCGGTCGAGGCTCCGTTGCGTCAGATTGTTGCCAATGCCGGTGGAGAAGGCACTCTTGTTGTTCAGGAAGTCAAAAATGGCAAAGGCAATTACGGATACGATGTTGTCACGGATCAGTATGTCGATATGCTGGAAGCGGGTATTATCGATCCGGCAAAAGTCACGCGCTATGCATTGCAGAATGCGGCCTCCATTGCCGGACTGCTTCTGACCACCGAATGCATGATCTATGACATACCGGAAAAGAAAAAAAATACACAGCCCGCGCCGGATATGGATGAGATGATGTAATCTTTGTTTTCCGGGCATAACTCCTGCCCTCCGGCTGCCGCCGCTCAGGTTGTTTCCACCACGACCTGTTCGCCGGAAGGCCGGACGCGCCGGAGCATCTCCGGTTTCACATGCACTTCACGCCGACCTTGAGCTCGTGGCTCAATCTGGCAGAACGCTTTTTTGCCGACATCACGCAAGACTGCATCCGGGATGGAAGTTTTGAGAGTGTGAGGCAGCTTGAAAAAAGCATCCGTGCCTCTATCGAAAAACATAACGCTGATCCGAAGCCGTACCGGTGGGTTCCTCAAGGCAAAAGCATCCTGGAGAAAATCAACCGGGCGCAAAAACAATTAAACAAACCTGTTTATGAGTCATGACATTCGTTGTGCGGGTTTGAAACAGAGAACGGTTCATATCCTATGCTGATCAACGGCCCTGCTGTCGGTCAGTATAGAGTCCCTCTCTAAGTTCATTCAGAGCCGAACAAATTCGTTGAACGAGGCTTGTTGTTTATATTGGCGGGATTCGTTTATCAAAGTTGGATGAAATCGGCCTGTATTTATCCGTTTTCATACACGTACAGGAATTTTCGCATAAAAGCCCTGAACCGTTACAAAACGGTCTGGTTCGTGTTTTTGTTCTTGAGCAGTTCTTCAGCGTGCTGAAGAGCTACTTTGGTCAGGTCCTTTCCGCCGAGCATGCGGGCGATTTCGTCGGTCCGGTTCTCTCCGCTCAGCCGCGCGATTTCGGTGAATGTCCGTCCATCCTGCACCCGCTTGGACACGGCGAAGTGGGTGTGCCCGCAGACGGCGACCTGCGGTAGATGGGTGATGGCGATGACCTGATGGGTCAGGCCGACCTGCGCCAGTTTTCCGCCGACAGCGTTGGCTATTTCTCCGCCGACGTTGGCGTCGATCTCATCGAAGATGAGCAGGGGAATGCGGTCATGGCGCGCCAGCACGGCTTTGACGGCCAGCATGACGCGTGAGATTTCCCCGCTCGAGGCAATTGCCCGCAGCGGGCGCATCGTTTCGCCCGCATTGGGTGCAAACCCGAATTCAATTTCGTCCACGCCGGACCCCGTCGGTTCGCAGTCGCGCAGTTGTATCTCAAACAGCCCGTGCTCGAAGCCGAGATCGCGCAGCTCGGCGGTGATGGCATCGGCCAGTTTGCCCGCGACGTTCTGCCGTTTCCTGCGCAGTGCCCGTCCGGCTTTTTCCGTTTCAGCCCGCGCGGCGGCGCAATCGGTTTTGAGTGCGGCGCGCTGCTCATCGCGGGATTTAAGATCGTTAAGACGGGCCTTCCAGTCGTCCAGCTTTGTGAGAATTTCCGGAATGGTCGGGGCGTACTTGCGCTTCAGGCTGCGGTAGAGCGCGACTCGGTCGTCGAGGAAGCGCAATCGTTCCGGGCCGGCTTCCATATCCTCAACGGCACGTTGAATGGCGGAGGAAATTTCCTGCGCCGTACGCACCGCACCTTCAATTTCTTCGGCCCACGCCTCGGCCTCGGGAATATATTTTGCAAGCTGCGAGCAGGCCTTGCGGGCGGCCGAAAGACCTTCGAATGCGGAATATTCCGCTTCGGTCAATCCACTCGTTGCGGTCTGTGCCAGCTCAAGAATATTCTGTGCATTGGCAATCTGTTCATGCTCCTGCAGAACAGCCTGTTCGTCCTCTTCTGAAATTTTTGCGTCTTCGACTTCCTTGATGCGCCACTCGAGCAGATCGATCTGTTCCTGAAGGCCGGAATTGTCGATCTTTGAAAGTTCATCAAGTCGCTTTTCGAGGGTTTGGAAGCGGTTGTAGATTTCCCGGTAGGCTGCGCGGTCGTTGCCGAGATCTCCGAAGGCGTCGAGAACTTCCATCTGGGCTTCGGTTTTAAGAAGCGACTGGTGGTCATACGGACCGTGCATGTCGACCAGCACATCGCCGAGCGCTTTGAGAACGGACAGGGTGACCGGCGAATCGTTGACCAGATTTTTTGAGCTGTTTTCCGAGAGTGTGCGGCGGATAATCAGCAGGCCGCCTTCGCAGGGCGGCAGGCCGTATTCTTCCAGCACGGCGTTGACGTCCGAAGAATCGTCCAGTTCAAAAACCGCTTCGATTCCGCAGGAGGTTTCACCGGTGCGGATCATGCTTTTGTCGGCCCGTTCGCCGAGCAACAGGCGCAGCGCACCGATCAGCAGCGATTTTCCTGCACCGGTTTCGCCGGTAATGACATTCAGGCCGTTTTCAAACGCAATGGAAACACTGTCGACCAGCGCGAGATTACGGATGTTCAGATGGTTCAGCATATCGGGCGCATCTTTCCAGTTTCCGTCCCTTCCGGCAAGAGCAACGGGTTCCAAACCCTGTAAAAATGTATGTTCCCCGTTGCCACCTGTTCCAATGGCCGGGAAAATCAGGATAAAAGTTTCAATGATTAAAAAAATCCGATAAAAACTCTGCAGCGCCTGGTACGGATGGCCCGGATGCTGAAAAATGACGGGAGGAGAATGTATGTCTGAAGATGCAGTGGCGGTGTATTGGGATTTTGAAAATATTCATGCAAGCCTGTTCGATGCGAAGAACGGGAGCGGGGCGTATCACCGGCAGAATCGGTTCACAACGCAGGAGATGCTCGTGGATGTTCAGGCGATATATGATTTCGCCGCAACCTATGGAAATATTTCGATCAATAAGGCGTATTGCCATTGGCAGTGGTATTCAAAATATCGGCATGCCCTGCTGAAAACAGCCGTTGAACTGATTCAGATTTTTCCGCCCGGCGCTTCCGCTAAAAACGGAGCGGATATCAAACTGTCGCTGGATGCCTTAGATGATGTGTTGCGGTTTTCCTACCTCTCATCCATTGTTGTTGTCGGCGGGGACAGCGATTTTATCCCTCTGGCTCAGAAAATCAAAGCTGCCGGAAAGGAGCTGATCGGCGTCGGGTGCAAAGGCAGTACGAACCAGCATTGGGCCAACAGCTGTTCAGAATTTAAATATTATGAATCGCTGATGGTCGAGGGGGCTACGGTTGAAGAAGAGGCGGAGGGTGATAAAGTGGTTGTGAAGGATGCCGCGGAACTGATCACCCGGGCGATGAAACAGATCGTGGCAAAATCAGGAGACGAATGGGTTTTGAAAGCGGCCATTCGGCCCGTGGTGAAACGCCTGGATCCAACCTTCGATGAAGCGAACTATGGTTGTAAAACATTTGGCGCACTGCTCAAAAAATACCCGAATAAGTTTAAGGTGAAGAAGGGTGAGCACGACCACCTTGTCAGTCTGATTGATTAGGCGGATGAGCAGGGGGCGAGGAACTCATTTGATTGTTCCCTTTTCTTGAGAGCCATCAGCCGATGGTGCCGATGAGACGCAGAAATTCGGTGCGGGTGGCCATCTGCGAGCGGAAGGTGCCGTGCATGGCCGAGGTGATCATTTTGGAGTTCTGCTTTTCGACCCCGCGCATCATCATGCAGAGGTGCTGTGCCTCGATGACAACTCCCACACCCTGCGCGCCGATTTTATCCATGATGGTATGAGCAAGCTGATCGGTTAGACGCTCCTGAATCTGCAGGCGCCGGGCGAATATATCGACGACACGGGCGAGCTTACTGACACCAATCACTTTTTTGTCGGGGATATAGCCGATGTGGCATTTGCCGATAAACGGCAGCATGTGGTGCTCGCAAAGGCTGTAGATTTCGATATCTTTGACTATCACCATGTGATTGTCTTCGGCTTCGAAAAAAGCGTCGTTGATCACTTCATCGACATTCTGGTGATAGCCGCGTGTGAGAAATTTATAGGATTCAGTAACACGTTTCGGCGTATTTTTCAGGCCTTCGCGATCGGGATCTTCACCCAGTTCCTTCAGCAGGTCATAGAACAGTTTTTCCATAAAGGATTCCTTGCGGGGATTTTGAGCTGGATAAGACGGGCATTTCTGAACTCCTGGTCAGCAAACTCACCCTATCCTCAATTTCTGCAACGAATCTAAACGCATGTTTCTTGAGATGCAAATAGAAAGCTTCTTCGCATCATTCAAAGACCCCCTGCCCTCTCACTGCGCAATTAATTACTAAGCATGTCTGGATGTTGTGGATCCGGGATTTTAAAGAATGCCGGAGTGTTCTGCTCGGCGTAGGCTTCTGACTTTTGTTAAGAAAAGGATTGCAGCGGCCAAGGCGCAAAGAATTCCTGCCGGATAAGCAATGGCTGTACCGAGACGGAATCCTTCCGGCGCAACAAGAATATAACTGGTACAGACGGCAGTCATAAATGTTGCCGGAATCGTGGCGATCCAGTGGTTTTTATGCATTTTGGCCATGTACATACCGCCTGTCCAGAGAACGATGGTCGCCAGTGCCTGATTGGAAAATCCAAAATAACGCCAGATGACTCCGAAATTCATCCGGGTGACCAGCCAGGCTACGGCAAACAGCGGCAAGGTGATGACTAAACGATGTATCATCGGTTTTTGGCTGAATTTTGTGAAGTCGGCGATAATCAGGCGGGCGCTGCGGAATGCCGTGTCCCCGGAGGTAATCGGGCAGGCCACAACGCCGAGAATTGCCAGCAGGCCGCCGACTTTCCCCATCCATGAATTGCAGATTTCTGCAACAGCCCATCCTGCGTTGTTTCCGTGAGCCAACATGGCGTCGTTCAGTCCGGCGGGACTGCCGAAAAAACTCATGGCTGCAGCGGCCCAGACCAATGCGATAACTCCTTCGGCAATCATGGCCCCGTAGAAAATCCGCCGTCCCTGCCGCTCACTGGACATACAGCGCGCCATCATCGGCGATTGTGTTGCATGAAATCCGGAAAGTGCGCCGCAGGCAATGGTGATGAACAGCATCGGATAAAGTGGATATTTGCCGGGCTCGTTGTGCAGATTATGCAGGGTTTGGAACGTAATATTCGGAACGGCGGCGTGTCCGAAGATCATTGCAATCAGCAATCCAGCCGCCATGATGAAAAGAACGAGTCCGAAGAGCGGATAGATTTTCCCAATGATTTTATCGATCGGCAACAGTGTCGCCATAATGTAGTAGGCGAAAATAATAACAAGCCAGAAGTCAGTATTTCCCAGAAATGGCGACGAGTTGGAGCCGCCGGACAGTCTGGCAAGGATTCCCGCCGGGCTGAGAATGAAAACGACGCCGACCAGCAGGAGCAGGACAACGGAAAAAGCGCGCATAAACTGTTTAAACCCGTTGCCGAGATAAGAACCGACGACTTCCGGAATACTGGCACCACCGTGGCGACAGGAGAGCATTCCGGAAAAATAGTCGTGGACCCCGCCGGCAAAAATACAGCCGAACACAATCCATAGAAATGCGGCCGGCCCGTACATCGCACCCAGAATCGCTCCGAATATTGGACCGATGCCCGCAATATTCAGAAACTGAATCATGAATATCCGCCATTCTGGCATAACGACGTAATCGACTCCGTCAGCCATTTTAATTGCGGGGGTTTCGGCGTCTGTATCAATGCCGAAAAGCTTTTCGACGGTCCGTCCGTAGACAAAATATCCGACGACTAGTGCAATCATTGAAATAATGAACGTTTCCATACAGAAACTTTTACCGCGTTTCGACGCGGCACAGAAGTAAAAAAATGGAAGTAAAAAAGATGGACCGGATCGTGTCGTCACAAGATTTGCAGACTGATCGCAATGCATCGGATGTAAACGGCGGCAGGGAACGGTGAAAGGTTTTTCGCATAACGGGTCGCTATGCCGCGCCATCGCTTGAGATGCAGGAAGGCATTCTCATCGGCATACCCTGCGCATCCACGACCGGATGGATCTTGCTGTTTCGCCCCCTTTTGTAAGGCCGATGCCCTGATTGCCCCCTGCGGCGCCTGCTGCGCGAGGGTGGATTTGGACATCACCTGCATCGATCGTCAGCTAGTCGTAATCCGGATCGACGATCAGTATTTCCAGCAGGTTTCCCCACGTTCCTTTGTCACGCCGGCGACAGAAGCAACGATAATATCATGCCTCCGACAGGCAGGAATGGCATTGTTTTTCATGCGGCCTACTTCGTGGAAAAGAGGACCGCAGATCAACTCTTATCTTTTGACGACACGATCCGGTATCGACATAACAGTTCTGCGTTAACGGAAAGTTTATCAAACATTGTTTTTGCCGAGACCTTTTTATAATTGAAGGCTTTGTTTTCCGGCGAAACAGCGGTTAAAAAGGCTTTCTGAATGACGTGCAGCCCCCCGTCTTTCTATTTGCATATCAACGACTGTGAGTTTAGATTCAAGCCTCACAAAATGGATCAGATGATTGTGAACGGAGATCAAAAAACCCGCATTCGTCCGACCGGATCCGAAACTGAAATCAGAACTGCCTTTCCAGCGGTATACTGCAATGGAGCCTAAAGTAAAAGATCTGCTTGAAGAGTATGCGGAACTGGAACGCGGGGTACAGGAGCTGATCAGCGCCCAGTGCCGTGACGCCTGCGAACTCTGTACCGCCTGCTGCTGCCGCGCCGATATCTGTGAAGAGGCTCTCTTAAGTCCATTCCTGCGAGCCCTGCACGGCAGAAAGGAACTGGAAAGTGACCGGTACGGTTTTTTGACAGAAACCGGATGTGTTCTGGAAATCGGACGACCGCCAATCTGCTACGAGTTTTTCTGCAGTGAATCACTGGTTGCCCAGCCGGACGATCTGCATCGGGATCTCCTGCGAATCCTCGGGCGGCTGCCGACCCATGCCGGGGAAAATGCCTCCGGCGATGTACACCTGGTTGAAATCCTGCACGAGGAACAGCTGGAAAAAGCGGCATTCCAACGAGTAAAAAAACAACTGCAGGAAGCTGTTGAAGCGCTTAACGGCATCCGTATTTTCTTTAACGAAGGAACCCTGTCGGAACAGGCAGGCAGGGTGCTGCGCAAAATCACGGTTCTGGCCAACGATTAAAACTTCAGATCAGCCTTTTTGAGACGGGCGGAAAGCTCCGTCAGCACACGTTCATCATCCGCATCGTCTTCAGACTCAAAAACCGCGCCGAAGCGGATACACGGTCCGGTGTTGTCCCAGGGTACGGTCGATATCCCGAAATTCTCGATGAGATAAAGTGAGGCCTCTTCCGCATTTGAAAAGAGGACATCCCCCGCCCCTTTTGGTGCCTTGACATAAAGATAAAAGGTACCGCCGGGCATTCTCGCGTCAAAGCCGGCCTCCTGAAGCACCTCGACCATGCGGCGCAGACGCTTTTCGTAATGATCGCGGATTTCTTCTGCCAGGCTTTTGTCGGCAATCCCGACGCAGGCCGCATGCTGAATGGCTTTGAACTGTCCACTGTCGCAATTGTCCTTGATCATCGCCAGGGCATCGACCGCCCATGCCGCACCGCAGAAGAAAGCGAGTCGCCAGCCGGTCATATTGTAGGCTTTGCTCATGGAATGCAGTTCGAGCACGCATTCTTTTGCACCGGGACGCTGAAGGATGGATTTCCGCGGACTGTCGTAAACCAGCGTGGCATACGGGGCATCCTGTACGATCAGAATGTTGTACTGTTGTGCGAAGGCAATTAATTCATCGTAGAATTCATCTGTGGCGACCGCGCCGGTCGGATTGTTGGGATAGTTGATGTAAAACAGCTTGCAGCGATCTGCCAGTGCCGGGTCGATTTTCCCGAGATCCGGAAGAAATCCGTTTTCTTCGAGCAGCGGAATATCCACGACTTCGCCGCCGAGGTATCGGGTGTGCGTGGCCATGACCGGATAGCCGGGAACCGTTTGGAAAATCACCTCACCGGGATTAACAAAGGCAAGCGGAAGCATGGCCAGCGCGGGTTTGGTACCGATGCTGTGGTTGATTTCAGAAAACGGATCGAGTTCGACACCGAAAAAACTTTTCATGTATTCAGCGGCTGCCTGTTTGAATTCCGGAATCCCGTTATCGGCATAGCCGCGGTTGGAGGACTTATCGACTTCCACTTTGAGTGCTTCGCGGATCGGCTCAGGGGCCATCCGGTCGGGTTCGCCGACCCCGAAGTCGAGAATCTCAAGATCCGGGTGTATCTGCCGGGCTCTGGCTTTAGCCCGTTTGATTTTTTCAAATTTATAAATCGCAGTCGATTTTCCGTAATTTTCCCCGCCGATGCGTTCAGCAAAAAGTTTCTGTGCATTCATCATGTTTCTGATTCCTTTTTCTAAAAGCAGAATATTTCTCCATCATTCATTTTTTCACCCGAACCACCGAATTCTTTTGAAAATACATGGATCTTCCGGGCAGAATCACCGCGCCGGGTAAACTCATCGTTGCTTTTGCAATGGGGATCACCCCGCACAGACGGTATTAAAAACAGAGCCTCATTGTAAAGGGAGATAAAGCTTAAAGCAGATTGGCCGCTTTTTCGGCCAGTTCCGAGCGAACCCCTTCAGTCAGTAACATATGGGCGGCCAGCGGCTCAGATTTAAATTTATCAACCACCGCGCTCAATCCGTTTGACAGGCTGTCTACGTACGGGTTGTCAATCTGATACAAGTCGCCGGTCAGTATAATTTTGGTGCCGTGCCCGACACGGGTAATCACTGTTTTGACCTCCAGCGGGGTCAAATTCTGCGCTTCGTCGACAATCATAAACTGATTGGGAATACTTCGCCCGCGGATGTACGTGAGCGGTTCCACATCAATCAGCGGATTCGAGGCCAGCAGATCCCCTCCCTTTTTTTTCTGAGCGGGCAGGTTTCCGGTGCGGCTGTGCACAATCAACGTGAGGGCGTCATGGATGGGCTGCATCCATGGATCGAGTTTTTCCTCGATGGTGCCGGGCAGATAACCGAGATCGCGCCCCATCGGAAAAATCGGACGGGAAACCAGCAGGCGGTCATAATACCGGGTATCCATCACCTGATGGTACCCCGCGGCAATCGCCAGCAGGGTTTTCCCTGTTCCCGCCTTGCCCGAAAGCGTCACCAGCCTGATCCTGTCGTTCAGTAAGGCGTCCATCGCAAACCGCTGCTCGCGGTTGCGCGGCACAATCGGCGCATTGTCTCCCATCGACAGCAATTTTACAATCCGATGAGTCTCCGCATCGTAGCGACCCAGCATCGTCTGCTTGGGATCCTGCGGATTTTGCAAAGTTATATACTGATTCGGAAAAAGATCGTCCATAAACGGAAGCACTGCGTGGCCTTCACGGGCAAAAAAACTGATCGCTTCGGAATCGGCTTCCAGCACCTTCTGGCCGGGGAAAATTTCATCCGCATCGCGATGCCTGCCGTTTTCATAGTCTTCAGCCTCGAGTCCCAGCGCATCGGCTTTCAGCCGCAGATTGATATCTTTACTGACCACTGTGCAACGCTCATCCGGTTTTTGTTTCTGCAGATCGATCGCCAGCGTAATAATCAGATCATCCGCAGACAAACCGATCGCGAACGGGTTGTTTTTATCGGCAAAAATTACACGGATTGTTCCGCCGTTCTCCAACACCACTCCATCGGAGAGCCGCCCCTGCTTACGCAGTTCATCAAGGGACCGTGAAATCGTGCGGGCATTGCGTCCGCGCTCGCTCAACTCACGTTTAAACTGATCGATCTCCTCCAGCACTTTTAGTGGAATAATGACATTATTCGCTTTGAAATGGCGAAATGCGGTGGGATCGTGAAGCAGGACATTGGTATCCAGAATAAAATTTTGCATGGGGATAATGTAATGGTTCACAGACAAACAAAAAAGCCGATTTTCCACCCCTCATCTTTTTTGTGTGAAACCCGGCACGACGAACTAATCCCCTGACGGAGAACCTCTACGGACAATATCCTGCACAACCAGCCCGGCCAGATTAAACCCGAATGCGGCCGTGATATGCACCATTGAGCCGTTGATCTGCGCTTTCTGACGGCACCAGACATCGGGCGGAACTTCATTCCCTTTCTCGTTCCGCTGCTGAGGACAGAGACAATGCTCCGAACCACAGGCGGTTTCCACCTCGAGAGAAGGCAGAAACTCCTGCGAATAGACGCACAGGCAATCCCCCTGCGCGCCACGGCTTCGCAACCGCTTGCGAACAAAACGGGCCAGCCGGCATCCATGGGTTTTCCAGATGGAATCCACGCGAATCGTGGTGGCATCCAGCTTACCCGCCGCACCCATCGCGGAAAAAAGAGTCACTCCGGCTTCCATCGCCGAAGCAATGAGATCGACCTTATGGGAAAGGCTGTCGATTGCATCAATCACATAGTCGTACGAAGCCAGTTGAAAGTGTTCACGCGACTCCTGATTATAGACCCTCTGCAGCGCCGTAATCTCTGCGGCGGGATGAATATCCATCAGCCGCTCTTTCAGTGCATCCACTTTCGGCTGCCCGATATTTCTGGCAGTGGCCTGAAGCTGCCGGTTAATATTGGTAATGCAGATTACATCATTATCCACGATTGTCAGATGGCCGACACCGGAACGGATCAGTGCCTCGGCGCACCAGCTTCCAACGCCGCCGACTCCGAAGAGAATAACACGGGCGCCCGCCAGCGCCTGCAGTGCTTTCTCTCCGATAAGCAGTTCCGTCCGGTGAAATGCGGGATGTTTTGTCATTCGTCCAGCTCTCCGGTCCGGATTGCAGTGGAAGAAATATCTTCACGGAATTTTTCTTCCGGAATGGCTTCAAACAGCGATTCGCACCCTTTCGGCAGATTGATGTTTTCCAGAGTTTGGAAGCCCCCCCGGTAACGGCGGCCTGCAACAAGGAACCGGGTTTCCAGAGTTTGGAAGATTTCCCACTGCCTGTTCCAATCTATGGAATAGGCCGGATCGACAAGCCGCACGGCAGTATCATACCCCAGGACAAAGGTTGTCTGCGGAAAGAGCTGTGCTTTCTGTACAAAATTCGGCGCAACGGTCAGGGCGACCGGAACATCCCGGATGGCCGCCACACGACGGAGGCAGTCATCTTCCGTAAGCATCGGCTTATCAACATTGGCTCGGGAAAGTTCAAAGATGCCGCGAAGTCCTGTCATTTTTTCTGCAACCTTGAGTAACGTGAGGTGCCCTTGATGAACCGGATTGAACGAACCGGGGAGCATCAGACCGCGCTCCGCACCGACGGCCCGCGCAATCAGCACCAGCAGCCAGTCACTTAAAAGCATCTCCTGCTCCGCGCGTGAGGTTTTCGAAAAACAGATTGCATAAAGTTGTTCCGCTTCGCCGGTTTTGATGCCGATGAAGGCGCGGTCATCGCCGCGCCGTTCCCGGGCGGTCTGCAAAGCGGCCGTGCAGGAGATTCCTGCTTTCCCGCTGTCTGGAAATTTTCCGCCGGAATCTTTCAAACATTGGCAAAAGGCCTTTTCAGCGAGCCGCCGGGCGGCAGCTGGAGATACGGCCTGTTCCGGCGGTTTGCCGAGAAAGTGCTCCAGGGCTTCCGGCGAGTACGGCACGTACGCTTCGCTGACGAAACGCGAAGCGCCGGGCGTACTGAGCAGTGCATGGAGCGCACCGGATCCGCCCCCGGCGATGACCAGCATCGCCCGGAAGCCGGAATTGAAAATCCGTTCTATGTGTTCCGGTTTCAATCAATCACAGAGACGTCGGTGATTTTGATGACTTTTTTCGGGACATCGCCCGGACCGGTTGCCACGCCTTTGATGGCATCCACGACGTCCATGCCGTCAATGACTTTGCCGAAAACACAGTAGCCCCAGCCCTGTGGAGTCGGCGCTTTGAAGTCGAGGAAATCATTGTCGACGACGTTGATAAAGAACTGGGCGCCCGCACTGTGCGGATCGGAGGTGCGCGCCATGGCGATGGTTCCGCGGGTGTTTTTGAGTCCGTTGTTCGCTTCGTTTTCAACGGTATAAGGCGCGCTCTTCGGAACCATGTCTTCGGTCAGCCCGCCGCCTTGAATCATGAAGTTATCAATGACCCGATGAAAGATGGTGCCGTTATAGTGACCGCTCTCAACGTATTTAAGGAAGTTTTCGACCGTATTCGGAGCCTTTTCATCATCAAGTTCGAGTTTTATATCGCCCTGGGTGGTTTTCATCAGAATCATAGGTTTCTCTCCTGCCTGAAGGTTGAACACGCCCAGCAACAGGATAGCAAGCAGGGCTTTAATTGGGTTTATCGGATATTTCATATGTAAAAACCTATTGGTGTTTTCGGCGGTTGTCTATAAAGTTCGTGCTCAATTTGTGAAGGAACCCTGTCTGTGAAAAACGAAGCTTCTGCCATCCTGCTGATCTCCTGCCCCGACCGGCAGGGCATTGTCTGTTCAGTGACCGACTTTCTGATGCGTCATAACGGCAATATTATCAATCTTGAACAGCATACGGACACTGAAGAACAGGTCTTTTTCATGCGTGTGGAATGGGTGCTGGCCGGGTTTTCCCTGTCCCGGGATCAGATCGGAGAAAAGTTCAGTCTGATTGCCGACCGGTTTGAAATGAGGTATGAACTCCATTTTTCTGACTACATCCCCCGCGTTGCGATTTTCGTTTCTAAATTTCCCCACTGCATCTACGACCTGCTGGCACGGCAAAATTCCGGTGACCTGAACGCGGAGATCCCTCTGGTGATCAGCAATCACCCGGATCTTGAACCGGTCGCAAGGATGCACGGCATCGATTTCCGATGCGTCCCCGTCACGAAAGAAAATAAACCGGAGCAGGAAGCCCTGCAGCGGGAACTGCTCAACCAATACAGTATTGATGTGATTGTACTGGCACGCTATATGCAGGTGCTTTCCGATGAATTCTGCAGAAGCTACCCCAATCGGATTATCAATATCCACCACTCCTTCCTGCCGGCGTTTGTCGGCGCAAAACCCTATCACTCCGCTCATCAGCGCGGTGTGAAAATTGTCGGGGCCACCAGCCACTATGTCACCGGCGACCTCGACGAGGGGCCGATTATCGAGCAGGAAGTGATGCGTGTGTCGCATCGAGATTCGGTTGAAAGCCTGGTTCGCAAAGGACGTGATCTGGAAAAACTGGTTCTTGCCCGAGCCGTCTGGGTGCATCTCCAGAACAAGGTGCTGGTCTATAAAAACCGAACCGTCGTTTTCAGCTAGTTTAGAGACGGGATCCAGATGTCACGAACAAGCCGTCAAAAACGCGAATTCCGCCGTCCGTTCGAAACCGCCGCATTCCGGCACCGGATTATTTCTCGTCCCGCGTGACGGAGCGTTGCGTAAGCTGTTTACCGCATTGCGAAACAATGGGAAAGTCGCCTTTTTAGTCGACCGGAATACCGGCGAAGACAAAGGAGGAATCCGGGTGAACTATTTCCAACTGCCGGTTCTGGTGACTGCCGCTCCAGCGGCTTTATCAGCAAAAACCGGCAGTGAGATACTGATCTGCTTCTGTACTCCGCAACGCGGATGTATAAGCGGCGGAAAACGATAAACCCTCCGTCAGATTCTGAGCGGCATCCCTTTTATGCCGGCCGGAATTAAAGCCTTGTCCCCGAAGGGATGACCGTCTGTTTGGGAATAACAATGATTCCGTCGCGAATGATGTACAGATCGGTTTTTTCTCCTTCCGGTTTCCCGTCCGGCGAGATG
>JASKKX010000052.1 GCA_030153935.1 Verrucomicrobiota bacterium
CGGAGCGGCGGGCGGAGCGGCGGGCGGAGCGGCGGGCTCAGCGGAAGGAGCCGCCGGTGCCCGAACAGAAACAACCTGAGGGGCGGCGGTCTGTGTTACAACCGACGGACCGCGCTTCAACTGCAGCGTGCAGGAGTCATCTTCAAGCATAAATTCGGAAAGATCATTCTCGGTCATCATCTGGATGATTTTTTTGATATCCTTGAGTTCCATCAGGCCATTCTCCTTTTTTCTTTCACACGACAGCGGGACGCTACCATTAAACCGGTTTTGAACGCAAGGCTTCTGGAACCCCGCGTTGATGCGCATGGCAAATCGCGGCCGCAAGGGCATCGGCGGCATCTTCCTGCGGTTCTTCAGCAAGCCCCAGCAGCTGCATCACCATTTTTGCCACCTGCTCCTTACGGGCGGCGCCGACCCCGGTCACCGCCTGTTTAATCGAACGCGGTGAATATTCATAGACCGGCAGCGTGCGCAGTGCGCAGGCGGCCAGCACCGCCCCGCGCGCCTGGCCGAGAATCATCGCGGTTTTTACGTTCTTGGCAAAAAACGCCCCTTCAATCACCGCCTCGTCCGGACCGAATTCCGTAATCAGCGCATCGATCTCCTGATGAATCGCCGCCAGGCAGCCCGAGTGCGGCAGAGAAGGCTTATTATGAATCCGTCCGTAAGCCAACGCTCTCATTAGCCGCCCGGATACTTCAATCATCGCCACACCGGATGAGCGCAGCGAGGTGTCGATTCCCAATATACGAATTCTGTTCATGCGGTAAAGTGTACCGTTCAAGATCCAGAATGGACAAATATTTCTTTGATATCCTCAACAATCATGTAAAGAGACGGCACCAGCACCAGGGTGATCATCGTGGCGAAAAGCAGCCCGTAGCCGAGCGAAATGGCCATCGGAATGAGAAAGCGCGCCTGCCGCGACGTCTCGAAAATCATGGGCGCCAGCCCGCCGAAGGTGGTCAGCGTAGTGAGCATGATCGGACGGAAACGCTGAATTCCCGCGGCGACCACGGCATCGTGCGCATTATCGTGGTGCGCGCGCCGGGAATTGGCAAAGTCGACAAGCACCAGCGCATCGTTCACCACCACGCCGCTGAGAGCCAGCATGCCGATAATCCCGATCATGGTCATGGTATATCCCATGATCAGGTGGCCGATAATCGCTCCGATGATACCGAACGGAATACTGATCATTACAATCAGCGGCTGGAAGTAGCTCCTGAACGGAATCGCCAGTAATGCGTAAATGCAGATAAGCACCAGCGGAAGAGTGACTTTCATGCTGTCAAAGCTGTCGCGGTTTTCAGCCTCCATCCCCTCATAGCTGTAGTTCAGACCGGGGAACTGATCCATCAGTTTCGGAAAGACCGCGACATCCAGCTGATCCATAATCTCGCCGGCTTGGGATTTCGGGCGCACATCCGCAGTAACGGTCTGCGTGCGCAGTCCATTGCGGCGCGTAATTGATGTATAGGAATGCCCGACCTGGGTATCCACCACGTCCGAGAGCAGCACTTCGCCGCCGTCCGGCGTTTTTACAATGAAGTTTTCCAGGTTATACATCCGCGTCCGCTCCTCTTCGGGATAGCGGACCTTTACTTTCACCTCATTGCGGCCGCGCTGCTGGCGAAGCACCTCGGTGCCTTCAAACGCCGCCCGGACCTGGCGTCCGACATCTTCGGCAGTCAGTCCCAGGCTGGCGGCTTCCGGCTTCATCGTAAAATCGAACTGCTGTTTTCCTGTCAAAACACCGTCGTCGATGTCCTGGACCAGCGGAAAGGTTTCCAGACCTTTCGCCAGCGCCCGAGCCGCCCGATCCAGCGTGGTCACCTCTTCATGCCGCAGTTCAATTTCCAATGCAGCACCTGCCCCCGGACCGCCGGAATCGTCGGCATAACGGATATAACGAACTCCCGGCACATCGCCGACTTTTTCGCGCCAGCGGCGGGTAAACTCCGCTGTGCTCATAATTTTGTCGCGGATTGCCGCATCCGCCAGATACACGCGGATCATCGCTTTGTGCGAACCGCCGTTACCGACATCGGCAAAAATACCCTCGCACAGTTCCGGATGCCCGCTTTCCGTGACCAGGTCCTGCGCCGCCTGCACCATTCGTGCGGTTATTTTTTTTGTCTGCTTAACATTCACGCCATACGGCAGCACAATCGTCGCCTGCGCCCGGTCGCTTTCCACCGAGGTGAACATTGAAAACCCGAGCCAGCCGCTGGCCCAGTAACTGCCAATCAGAATCAGCAGAGTCAGGGCGGCGCAAAGCACCAGATAACGGTGCCGGAGACACAGGTCCAGAAACGGACCGTACTTCTCGTGCACCCAGCGGGTAAAGCCAAGGCTGATTCGCTGCTGACGGTGATGAATCCATCCCCGGATTCCGTGCAGCTCCCTTTTCCGGCCGTGGCTGAGATGAGACGGCAGAATATACAGGCTTTCCAGCCAGGAGATTGCAAAGACAGAAATCACAACGAAAGGCAGCATGCCCATTACCCGTCCCATCATACCGGGCAGAACCAGCAGCGGCACAAACGCCACAATATTGGTCAGAATACTGAAGCCGACCGGAGAAGCCACTTCGCGGGCCCCTTTCACTGCCGCCTCTGCGGGCGGCAATCCGTTCTGCTGATAATGATAAACGTTTTCACCCACCACAATGGCATCGTCCACCACAATTCCGAGCGCCAGGATATAGGCAAACAGGGTGATCATATTGATGGAAAGTCCCATCATCGGCATCAGGAGCATCGAACCGAGGAACGATACCGGGATGCCCATCATCACCCAGAAAGCCAGCCGGATTTCCAGGAAACAACCCAGCAGCAGAAGGACCAGAACCAGCCCCATTGCACCGTTGCGCAGCAGCAGGCCTGCCCTCTGAAAGAAAACCTCCATCCGGTCATTGAGCACGTCGATGCGGACTCCCGCAGGAAGCTGCCCGCGGATCTGAGGAATCATGGAATAAACCGCATCGGAAATTCCCGCCGGGGTTTGATCGCCGATCCGGTAGACCTCCAGCATAATCGCCGGTTTCCCGTTATAAAACGCAAAGCGGTCACTGTCTTCAAACCCGTCGACGACCGTCGCGATATCGCCGAGCAGAATCCGGGTGCCGTCTTCCGACGTCACCACGGGAACCCGGGCAAACTCGGTGCCGTAGTCCTTGCGCTCCTTCATGCGCAGCAGCGTTTCCCCGCGTTCCGTCTTGATTCCGCCGCCGGAAAGTTCCACGGCTTCGGTGGCCAGCTGCGCGGCGATTTCCTGATGCGTCAGCCCGTAGCGGCGCAGATTCTCCTGCGAAACATCCACACTGATTTCCAGATTGCGGGTACCGGTCAGATCAATCTGTGTTATCTCGGCGCTCTGTAAAAGACGGTTGCGGATTTCCTCGGCCAGCTGACGCAGGCTGGTGTCGGCAATATCGCCGTACAGGACCAGCTCAATCGTCCCGCGTCGATGGGAGGCCAGAGACACCTGCGGTTCTTCCGCATCCTCCGGAAAGGTGGTGATCCGGTCAATCTCACTTTTAATATCCTGATAGACCTTCATCGGATTGGCGCCTTTGAGAATTTCCGCCGTGATGGTCGCCGACCCTTCACTCGCCGTAGACGTCACCTCGTCCACGCCGTCCACACCGCGCATGGCCTCTTCCACCGCCAGACAAATCCCCTGCTCGACCTCTTCCGGCGTGGCTCCGGCATAGGCAACGCGGACATCAACGATGTCCTCCTCCATATCGGGGAAGACCTCCTGGGTAACCCGCGTATAAACCAGTGCACCGCCGACCAGACAGATAATCATCATCAGATTGGCTGCCACCGGATTATTCACCATCCAGGCGATGGGGCCTCTTACTCTCATTCCCGGCCTTCTTCCTGCGCGGAATAAATATGAAGTTCCATTCCGTCAACGGGAGCGGAAATATCAGAAGCAACCAGCTTCCAATCCTTGGAAACCGCCGCGCGCACCAGCACCTGATCCGCATATCCCTGCACAACTTCCGCCGGAACAATATGCAGCCGGTTTTGTGCATCCATCATCCAGAGTACCGATCCGTCATGCAGATATGAGCGATCAATCAGGGATACGCCGTCCACCTGCTTCCCGGACAGATTCACCCGGACGTATTCGCCCAGCAGCATCGGGCGCCCGTTGTCCGCCGAAAGCGGATCCTCCACTGAAACCAGAACCCGCGCCATCCGTCCTTCTTCGCTCAGGTCAGGCAGCAGCTTATACAGCGTACCGTTCTTCACCGCGCCGTCCGTCAGTCTTACCTCGGCGGGAAACCCTGTTTTTTCGATGTCCGGAAACATCGACAGCGAACCGACCGGCAGCGAAGCCCGTACAAAAAAACGGTCCGCCGCCACCAGTTCCACCAGCGTTTTGCTCAATGCAGCGTAATCCCCCTCATCCACGCTGACCGTCTGCACTACGGCATCAAACGGAGCCGTCACTTTCGTCCGCTCCAGATTCAGCCGCGCAGTATCCAGGTCCACCCGCGCGGCCTCCACCTCCGCCTCGGCGGCTTTCAACTGCGGGGTACGCAGCATCAAATCCTTATACGCCTCATCGACCGGAACCTCTTTGCCGACCAAATCCATTTCATAAAGTGCAACGGCCTGCTGACCCTCTTCCAGCCGCAGGCTGCTCTGCGCGCTGTGAAGGGCCGCCTGAGCCCGCCGCACGGCCAGCTCGTAGTCTCGCGGATCAACCGTCAGCAGGATATCCCCCTTGCGCACAAACGCCCCTTCCACCAGGCCGGACATGATCCCGGAAACCAATCCGCTCACTTCCGCCTGAAGCGCCACCTCCCGATCGGCGATCACCGTGCCCATGCAGCGGACGGTAACCGACGTACTGATCGTGCTGAGTTCCGTCGTCTCCACCACGGGAATCATCGCCGACATCTTCTGCCGCACCGGCCGGCTCTTCGTCTTGAAGATCACCACCGCGCCGATCAGCCCGATCAGCAGCAGCCCGACGCCGATTATCGTTTTTAAAACCCGGTTGTTTTTTCCCATAGCATTTCTCTATAAAATTTCCGCCACTCCGCCTTCGGTCCGATATCGTTCCAGGACATCGCTCCAGTCACCGCCCAGCACTCGATAGAGCTGCACCCGGGCGCTCAGCAGTTCGTACTTCGCCTGCAGCACACTCACCTCCAGCGTCTGCCGCGAGGTTTCCTCGCCCAGCGCATCGTAGTACGTTTCCAGCCCGCGCGTATACCGCCGGAACGCCTCCGCCGCCGCCAACGTCGTCGCATCCAGCTGACGGCGCAGCGCCTCCAGATGCTCCTGCTGCCGGGTTTCCGCAGAGAGCGCGTCTTCGACCTCCCCGAGGGCTGTGACCACGGCCTCCCGGTAAGCGGCCACCTGCTCGTCAGCCGCTGCACGGGCCATCGCCACCTGTGCGCGAAGCCGGCCGCCGTCGATCAGAGGCGCCGCCAGGCCGGCCGCCAGATTCCGGGCCCAGTTGTCGAAAAGATCATCAACCGAATCATCCTGATACGCTGCGGAACCCGTCAGCGTAAGTGTCGGCATCCGGCTCGCTCGCGCCGCGCTCACATTCCAGTCCGCCGCCGCCAGCAGCGCCCACTCCGCCTGCAGGTCGGGGCGCCGGGTCAGCAGATCGGACGGCAGGCCGGCCTCCGGCCGTGGCGACAGGCCCGGCAGAGAGTCTCTCTCCAGTTTCAGATCGGTCTGCGGCGGAACCCCCGTCAGAATCGCCAGCGCATTATAGGCCGCGGCCAGCGAAGCCTTCACCGGCGGAATATTCGCTTCAACCGCAGCCACATACCTGCGCTGCTGCAGCACGTCCAGCGCAGATGCGCTGGACGTCTGGAACCGTCTTTCAATCACGGAAAGCATTTTGCGGTTTACGGCCAGCTGACCTTCCAGCACCGCCAGCCGCTGATGCAGATACTGCCACTGGAAATAGGTGTCCGCCGTCTCCGCCGCAATCGTCATCGCCGCCGTTTCCAGATCGAACCGGCTCGAATCCAGCTCGTAGAGCGCCGCCCGGCGGGTCGATGCGACACGGCCCCACAGGTCGAGTTCGTAACTGGCCGCCATTCCCAGCGAATAATCATCCGTCGTGACAGTTCCCTGTGAATCCGTATGTTGATGCGTCGTTCCTGCATCGGCCGTCCCGTTCACGCTCGGAAAACGGTCCGCACCCGCCTCAATCGCAGTCGCTTCTGCCTGCCGAAGACGCGCCGCCGCCTGTTCAACAGACAGATTTCCGCTCAGCGCCCGTCCGACCAGCCGGTCCAGCTGCCCGTCGCCGAACGCCTGCCACCACTCATTCGGCGCCGCGGTGCCCGATCCGTCCATGCGATATACCGCGGGCAGATCCATCGGCGTGCGCTCATCCGGCCCGAACAGCGAGGTGCAGGAAGTGCAGAGCAGCACCGCAATCAGGCCTGCCGGAATTCCTTTGAAAGCAAACTGTTTCATGGGCACTCCATCGATCGATCCTTCACCTTCGCCGCATCCCAGAAACCCTGAAGCAGGGTGTCCAGATCAATATTTTTTCCTACCCGTTCCATCTCAGGGATTCGTATAAACAGCGGTCCCATCAGCATACAGTGCAAAGTTTCCACAGAAATATCCTCCCGCACGATGCCTTCTTTCACACCGGCTTCAATCAGATAATAAACCGCCTTTATTACCTTTTCATGATGAGGTCTCGTTCTTTTTTCAATCCCCTCGGATGAAGCGGTTCGAATCAAACGCATCAGCCCGTGTCTTTGTTGTAAAAAAAAAGAAAATTCCGTTCCGAACAGAAACAGCTTCTCCCGATAATTCCTCGCGGAATCCGCAATTTCCCGGATTCGTGCCGCCATTTCGGCGCTTCCGTCAATCGCCAGCGCCACGAAAAGATCCTCCTTGCTTTTAAAGTAAAGGTAAAGAGTTCCCTTTCCCACCCCGGCGCGGGCAGCCACTTCCTCCAGTTTCACCTCATCAAACCGGCGACCCGCGAACTGATCCGCCGCCGCGTCCAGAATGGATCGGCGGCGGATTTTCCTGGCTTCATTGCGATTCATAGTGCGGCAAACATACAAAACTGACCGGTCAGTCACAATCCGGAAGTGAACAAAAAAAGCAGAATGTTTCGACAGCGGGAATTCTTCGAGCCGGGTCAATGCGCCTCCGGGAGAGACGTAAGGAATGCGAGCTCGTCGGAAAAATCAGTGCCAAGGCGGTTGCGGCGGGCAATGGGGCGAGCATCGGCACGATTTTCGGTGAAAGGGGAAAGAATCATCATGCGGCCTTCTCACAGGCGGGGTTGCCATTCCCTTCGGTCATTGCCCCGTTGGAACGGGGCCTCTCTCGCAAGGCTCGGGTCCAGTCCTTGGAAATTTGCAAATGTTCGATCTCACGGGCCGGGCAGAGAATGATGATGCCCGCCTGCCCTTTCGGGAGCAGTCGCAGGCAAAAACGAGGAGGGTGCAGTTTACAACGGTTCGTCCATTTCAGCCAGAATCGCGTCATCAATCTCAAATGCGCCGTAGACATTCTGGACATCATCGAGTTCTTCAAGAAGCTCAACCAGCTTCATCAGTTTCCGGGCCTGATCCGGATCGGTGATCTGCATCGGCAGGTCGGGGAGCATCGTCAGCTCCGACGAAGAGGGTTCAATCCCGGCGGCCTCGAGCGCATCGGCCACGGCGGCGTAGTCGCCGAACGCGGTGAGCACTTCATACTGGTCGCCATCGCGGCTCAGATCCTCGGCTCCGGCTTCCAGCACGATATTCATCAGCGCATCTTCGTCGATCCCGGCGGCATCAATATAAATCTGCCCCTTGCGCTGGAAACTGCGGCTGACGGCCCCCTGCTGGGCCATATTCGCGCCGTTTTTGGTGAAAACATTGCGGATTTCGGACGCCGCGCGGTTTTTATTGTCGGTCAGCGCCTCCACAATCACGCCGACGCCGCCCGGCGCGTAGGCTTCGTACATCAGCTCCTCGAGCGCGCCTCCTTCGAGTTCGCCGGTTCCCTTTTTGATAGCGCGGTCAATATTATCGTTCGGCATATTGACTGCCTTGGCCTTGCCGATCAGCATACGCAGTGTGATATTCCCGGACGGATCGCCGCCGCCGAGACGTGCCGCCACCGTCATTTCCTTGGCAATTTTACTGAACGTCTTGCCGCGCACGGCATCCGCGCGGCCCTTTTTATGCTTAATATTCGCCCATTTACTATGACCCGACATAAATCTCCTCCAAACTCAAATTCACCCGCAGCAGAATACCGGCGATCCGTTGTTTTAGCCTAAAAGTTTCATGATTTGGAACTTTTTATCGCAACTTTTACAGAAACCGGCAATTCAGGATCGGGTTTCCCGAATTTTGAAATCCTGCAGGATTGCGCCGAGAGTGTTTGCCGTGGTATCAGAAATGAATGTATCTCAAATCGGTAGGCATGGTCGGGTTTAAGAGTTTTGCAGAAAAAACCCACCTGGAATTCGAACCGGGAATGACAGCGATCGTCGGCCCGAACGGCTGCGGGAAAAGCAATGTCTCCGATGCCGTGCGCTGGGTGCTCGGCGAATCACGCCCCTCTGCCATCCGCGGCTCCTCCATGGAAGACTGCATCTTTAACGGAACCGATTCGCATAAACCGCTCGGTATGGCTGAAGTCACCCTGACACTGGCCGATTGCGAAAAAACACTTCCTCTCGGATTGGACGAAGTCAGCATTACCCGCCGTGTCTTCCGCTCCGGCGAGAGCGACTATTTCATCAATAAAAAAGCGTGCCGCCGCAAGGACATTCACCGCCTATTCATGGACACCGGCGTCGGGACGGATTCCTACTCCATCATGGAACAGGGGAAAATCGACCAGATCCTCTCTTCGCGCCCCGACGACCGTCGTGCCGTTTTTGAAGAGGCCTCCGGCATCACCAAATACAAAAACGATAAAAAAGAGGCGCTGCGCAAACTCGAACAGACTGAAGCCAACCTGCTGCGCCTCGCCGACGTCATCCGCGAGGTTAAACGTCAGATCATCTCCCTCCAAAGACAGGCAGGCAAAGCCCAGCGCTACAAAGAACTTCAGGAAAAACTCCGCGCGCTCGACATCTATGTCACCCGCGACCGCCTCAACCAGCTCAAGACCCGGATCGAGGAAATCCGGGCCCGACTCGAAACCTCCCGCCTCAAGGTCGACGAAACCCACCGCCGCATCGAAGCCGCTAACGGCGAAACCGACGTTCTGCGCGCCGAACTCCAGGAACTCGAAAACACGATCGGTGACGCGATGGACAATTCCATGCGCGTTAAAAACGAACTCGAACGCGCCGCGCAGGTCATCCGCACCAACACCGAGCGCATCGCCGAACTCGATTCGTTGGCGCAGCAAAACACCAAAGAGGCTGAAGAGGCCGGAAGCCGCCGCGAACAGCACCGCGCCTCGCTCGACGAAGTCCTGCAGATGATGCAGACCGCCGACGCTGACCGGCAGACCGCGAAAACCGAACTGGAGGCCGCCACCGCCCGCCAGCGCGAAATTGAAACACAGGTGCAGACCGGCCGCGACGAGCTCAACCAGCTGCGCAGCGAATCGATGGCGCTCGACAGCCTGATCGGCCGGCTTCAGAATGAGCTGTCCGAGATCGATGCCAAAGAGCGCGCCAATGTGATCCGTAAAGAACAGCTCGCTGCCGAAAAAAGCGGACTCGAACGGTCGCTGTCCGCCTATGAGGAACGAATGGCCCAAATGGCGGCGAAGCAGGACGGACTGAAAGAGGCTGTTGCCGCCCGGCAGGAGATGCTCGCCGACCTGCGCGATCGACGCTCCGCCACCGCCGAGAAAATCCAAATCCTGGAAAAAGAAATTTCCGAACTCCGGCGTCAACTGGCCGATAAAAACGCCCGCCTTGAGATGGTTTTCGAAGCCCGGCAGGAAGGCTTTCCCGCCGGAGCGCGGCATTTGCTCGAAACCCAAAACGAAACCGTTATCGGCCCGCTCGCCGAGCAGCTCACCGCCGCGCCGGGATTCGAAACCGCGCTCGAAGCGGTTTTGCGTCCGTGGATGGACGCGCTTGTCGTCCGCAGCCGCGACGGCGCGCGCAATGTGCTTCTGCTGCTGGCCGAAAGCGACGGCGGCGCGGTCCGTTTGCTCAGTGCCGACGGCGAAATGCCCGCCGTCGCAGAGGGCTCGCTGTTCAATCAGATTACCTGTGTTCCCGACATCCGTCCGTTGGCGGCGCGGTTATTGTCCGATATTTTTGTCGCCGATACCCTTGAGTCCGTCCCCCTCCACCTGCCCGTCGGGTCGACGTTTGTCACCCGCCGCGGGGAACTGCTCAGCGCCGACGGCGCGGCCGAACGCTGGAAACCGGAGGACAACGAAATCAACCCGCTGGGCCGCCACCACCTGCGCGAACAGCTAACCGGTGAAATCCGGACGTTGGAAACACGCCTCAGCGAAAAACGCGGGCTGCTCGAAACCCTGCGCGCGGAACAGAACGGCGTCGGCGACGCGCTTGACGGCGCGCAACGCGATCTTGACGAATGCCGACGCAGTCTCGCCCTTCAGGAAGGCGAAAGCCAGGTCATCGCCCGCGAACTGAAACAGTCGCGCGAACGGGTTGAAACCGTTGCCTACGAGTATAACGCGCTGATCGAATCCACAGGCTCCGGCGAAAAGCGCCGCAACGCGGTCGCCCGAGAAATGGCCGAGTCGCGCGATAAACTCGCCCGGACCCGTCAGCAGATTTCAACGCAGACCGAAACGCTCAACGCGCTCGAAGAGCATCGCGCCGAGGTGCTCTCCGCCACGTCCGAATGCCGCGTGCGGTATTCTCAGCGCGAGCAACGGCTCGAAGCGCTGCAGAGCCGCCGCCAGCCGCTCGAAGCGCGCCTGCGGGAGCTTGAAGAACTCATCGAAGAACGCACGCGCGGCGCCAATTCCTACCGGCAGCGGGTCGTTCAGCTCAAGGCGACCCGCTCTGAGGCCGAAGAAAAAATCGAACCGTTGACCGAAGCGGCCCGCGCCGCCGAACAGAAGCTGGCTGAAGCCCGCCAGCAGCGCGAAGGTAAAACCGCCGCCCTTTCCGACCGCGAACGAAGCCTGCGCCTGCTTCAGGCCGAACTCGAAGAACTGCAGAATAACAAAACCGGACTCGAAGTGGAACTGGCCGAACAGCGTATGCGCCATCAGAACGCTCTCGACCGCCTGACCGCCGCGTGGCATATCACGGCCGAAGAAATCGACCGTGCGCCTGCCCCGGAATGGGAAAACGGCGAAGTGCCGTCTATGGACAACCTGGAAACACAGGTCGCCGAATATCGCGCCAAAATCGAAGCCATGGGTCCGGTCAATCTCGTCGCCATCGAAGAGCATGCCGAACTCGAAGAACGCTTCGCTTTTTTGAGTCAGCAGGAAAGCGACCTGATCACGGCCAAAGAACAGCTTCTTGAAATGATCAAAAAGATCAACGCCACCACCACCGAACTGTTTTCCGACACCTTCAATAAAGTGAACGAAAACTTCGGCGTCATCTTCGACCAGCTTTTCGGCGGCGGCTCCGCCAAACTGGTGCTCGTGGATGAAACCGATGTGCTCGAATCCGGTATTGAAATCATCGCCAAACCGCCGGGCAAAAAGCTGCAGACCATCTCCCTGCTTTCCGGAGGCGAGCGCACCATGACGGCGGTCGCCCTGCTTTTTGCACTCTTCAAAGTCAAACCGAGCCCCTTCTGCGTACTCGACGAAATGGATGCCGCGCTTGACGAAGCCAATGTCAACCGGTTTATTAAAATGCTCACGGGCTTCCTGGACCAGTCGCAGTTCATCCTCATTACCCACAGTCGGCAGACCATCGCCGCGGCGGATGTGATTTACGGCGTCACCATGCCCAACCGCGGGGTCTCACGCGTCATGTCGATGAAATTCGCCGACGACCAGGACTCCAGCTCCGATAACGAGTAATTTTTCTCAAACATCGGAACGATTTTACGTTCAATCATGACGGCGGGACGGTAGTATGTCTTTTATGAGTTGGTATTTTACTCTTCTGATATGCGGGCTGTTCCTGATCGGCAGTGAGATTTTTCTTCCCGGCGGAATCCTCGGTGTGATCGGCGCGGCATCGCTGATCGGCGCGGCGGTTATCGGATTTAATATTTTCTCTCCGGTACTCGGCTGGCTGAGCCTTTTACTGATTCTGATACTGACCGGTCTGGCCGTTTTTATCTGGATGAAATATTTTCCGAAGAGCCCCGTCGGAAAAGCTCTCTCGTTGGCACAGAATATCAGTGCAAAAGACCAGGACAACTCGCCATGGAAGCCCGGAATGAAAGGGATCGCTTTGAGCGATTTACGGCCGTCCGGAAAAGCGCTGATCGAAAACCGCAGAGCGGATGTGATTGCTGAAAACGGGACCTGGATTGAACGAAATGCCGCTGTCGAACTCACGAAAGTGGAAGGCAACCGGATTCACGTGCGAATGCTGAAAGAGGAATCCTGAGAGTTGAAAATAAAAGTAATTTCCATTTCCCTTCTGCTTGCTGTCCTGACATTCACCGCAAGAGCGGTTGATTTTATCCAGCAGGAACAGTTTGTCAGCGGCAGTACTGAAACGCTGCAGGAGGAAACGTGGATTTCCGCGCAATCCGTGACCATGGACGGGACAATGCTCAATGACTTGTTTGCGGTCGGCGGCACACTGAACCTGCGCGGAGCATTTCAGGGCGATGTATGGGGTGCCGGCGATCAGGTTACTCTCTCAGGAATATTCCATGACAACGTACGGACGGCTGCACGGATGGTGCAGGTGTCCGGAACTCTGAATGGGTCGCTGACCGCCGCGGGGAATACGGTCAAGGTTGACCCGTCTGCAATCATTAAACAAGATGCCTTTTGTCTCGGTAAAAATGTGATCAGCGAGGGGACTGTCGCGGGGGATGTGCAGGTTGTGGCACAAAAAGCGACACTCGGCGGAAAAGTGAACGGGAACGTGTCCGTCACCGCGCAGGATATCGTCATCCTGCCAGGCACAGAGATCAATGGCGATCTGAACTATACAGCACCCTCCGAACTGGTTCCCGGCCCTTCCGTTATTCTTAAAGGCAAACTGACCCGCCTGTTCAGAACTCCGCCCCCGCGCCAAACAGTGAAATCCAACTTGATCGGTCACTTCACCTTTGCCGTCGCTGCGCTGTTCACCGGACTGGTTTTCAGCCTGATTTTCCCGCGCTATATCGGCAATACGGTCTACCTTTTAAATACTTCCCGCAAAGCCTGTCTGCTGGTCGGCTTTGCGGCGCTCTTTCTCATCCCCTTCGCCGCCTTTCTGCTGTTCTTCACTTTGATCGGACTGCCGCTGAGCATCCTGCTGCTTGTCGCCTACCTCATGCTGCTTTATCTCAGTAAAATCATTGTCGGGCTCTGGCTCGGGGCGTTTATTGCGCGCCGAAAACAACTTTCAAAGCGCCACCTTTTCAGTACACTGGCCATCGGGTTAGTGGTTATTTACACATTGACTGCGTTCACGGCGATTAATCTGATCATCAATATTCTGATTGCCATGTTCGGCCTCGGGGCAATGCTTCTTTCTCTTTTTAGAAAACCGGTACTGATTATTCAGACACCGAACACTGTTAAACAAACAACGGAGGATTAAGCTATGGGGATTGGAATCGGAACTATACTGGGTATCTTTTTACTGCTCGTCGCGGTTGTCTTTGCGGCGATTATTCTCTCTGTCCTGGCGGTGTGGGTCCAGGCCTGGGGCTCCGGCGCATATATCAAACTGGGCAGTCTCGTCGGGATGAAAATCCTGCGCAAAGTGCCGGTTACACTGATCTCACGGGCACGGATTCAAGCGGTCAAAGCCGGAATCGATATCGATACTGATCTGCTCGAAGCGCACTATCTTGCCCGAGGAAATGTCATTAACGTTGTGCAGGCGCTTATTGCCGCAGATAAAGCCAATATTGAACTCAGTTTCCAGCAGGCGGCGGCAATCGATCTGGCGGGCCGGGACATTCTGGATGCGGTGACCACCAGCGTCAATCCGAAGGTGATTGACTGCCCCAGTCCCACGCAGAACAACACCTTTCTGGATGCGGTGGCCAAAGACGGCATCCGGTTGCTGATCAAAGCGCGGGTCACGGTTCGAACCAACCTCGAACAGCTGGTCGGCGGCGCCACCGAAGAAACGATTATCGCGCGGGTCGGCCAGGGAATCGTGAGTGCTGTCGGCTCGATGGCTTCCTATAAAAACGTCCTCGAGAACCCCGACCATATCAGCCGCAAGGTTCTCGACAGCGGGCTCGATGCCCAGACCGCCTTTGAGATCGTCTCAATTGATATTGCCGACGTCAGCGTCGCCGGAACGGCCAACACCGCCAACGTCGGTGCACAGCTCGAAACCGAGCGTGCCGAGGCCGACAAGAAGATGCGTCAGGCCGAGGCGGAAGGACGGCGCGCCATGGCTATCGCGCAGGAACAGGAAATGCGCGCCCGCGTGCAGGAAATGCAGGCCAAAGTCATCGAAGCGCAGGCGCAGGTTCCGCTTGCCATTGCACAGGCCTTCAAAGACGGAAATCTCGGCGTCATGGATTTCTACCGCATGCAGAACGTCATGGCCGACACCTCCATGCGCGAATCTCTTGCGGGTGATGAAGAGTCCGGGAAGCAGGAATAGGAAAGCAAACATTAACAGGCATCAGTTAACGAAAATCAGAAAGATTTTCGTTAACTGATGCCTTAAGCAAGTTGGGTCATATTTATGAATCCTATCGTCAAAGCAGAAGCTGACAATCTCATCTGGATCATCGTGGGCCTCTTCTGGGTAATCGCCCAGATTGCCGGCGCGGCGGCAAAGAAAAAACGGCCGCCTCGTCCACCCGCTGCCGAAGAGGAAGAGAAAGAAAAACCGGTTCTCTCAGGAGATCCATTCATGGAAATGCTGCGCAGACTGGCTGGAAAACAATCGATTGAAATCCCGCGGCCAGCAGAACAGAAACTGTCTGAATCGTCCGGCAGGGAACAATCCAGGCAAGGTCTGCTGCGCCGCGCGGAGCCAGGGCAGGAAAAACCGTGGAACCCGGATAATTTCGAGACTCTGCCGGATATTCGGCCCCTTCGCAGACCGTCGCTCTCTCGACAGGAACAGGAGATCAAACCGACCGGAGAGCTTTCGAACCTTCACGTCCGCCCGCAGATGAGCACCTTTCGCAGCACACTGCCGGCCATGAAACTGCCGACGGTGAAACTGCCGGCGATGAACCTGAGTTTCCAGACCTCGGAAAAATCGAAAGGAAATCTTCCAGCCCTTCGAAAAATCATTAATCCCGCGGATAAACGCTCTCTCCGCCGGGCTATGCTCAGCCACATTATTTTCAGTCCGCCGAAAGCATTCGAATAAGATCGGGTGAAAAACAAGAAACCGCCTGAATACCCCGTTTTAAATCCTGCTCCGTTTTGCGTATATGCCGCTCATTATCTTTCCTTTTAAGATCGTCCTGACCGGCACGTCGCAAGTGTAAGAATTCTGTTAGAGAATTGACTCGCGACCGGTTAAAGCTTATATATTGCTACAGCAATTCGGGTTGCCTCATCAGGTCTTTAACAGGAGACGCACGGATGAAAAAAGCGGTTCTGATTCTGATCGTCGGCGTCATTTTTGCTCTTGCCTCTTATGCCGCCGACACCGTCTCTTCAGCCAACATTGTGGGATATAAACAGATCACTATCCTATCTAATCAACTTTCTCTTATATCTACGGCATTAATAAATGAAAGTAATACTGTCGCAGGTTTATTTGGAAATTTACCCTCTGGCACTAAGGTCTATCTATGGGATCGAGTTAATCAGAACTATAATGTAATAATTAAAACACGTGCCGGATGGGGGGATGCAGGAACAAACACAGTAGAAATTGGAAGCGGTTTATTTATATCGCTCCCTTCCGACATGCAGGAAAATATTATCATTTCAGGAGAAGTTCCCGTAGCCGAAACGTCAGGGATATACACCGCGAATGGATACTCTTTACTTTCTCACCCCTATCCGACAGACGTTGCCTTCACAAATACTGTGCTTGCCAAAGAAGCGCTCTCAGGAGACAAGGTTTCCCTTTGGAGAAATAACGATTGGGTCACATACGTAAAAACACGTGCAGGTTGGGCCGGCACAGAAAATCTGAAAATAAACTTCGGAGAAGCAATTTTTTATTTCTCAACAACAAATGCCGTCAGAAATGAAATACGACCTTACACAATGAACTAACTAATTTTCAGAGGAGGAAATAG
>JASKKX010000053.1 GCA_030153935.1 Verrucomicrobiota bacterium
AACCTCCAGGGCGCTAGAAAACAGACGGCAGGCTCAGGAAAGCGGGTTCCCAGACAAATTCATTATCCTGAAGCCTGCAATCAACGGCCCGTGCCTTTTGTTTTTACAGCCCTGCTTTTACAATACTGATGAAAGAATTTGCATCGAGCGACGCGCCGCCGATCAGACCGCCGTCGATATCCGGCTGCGAAAGCAGTTCTTTGGCGTTGGCAGGTTTCATGCTGCCGCCGTATTGGATACGCAGGCCGGCGGCGGCCTGATCGCCGACCATATCGCGAATAATTCCACGAATGAATGCGTGTACTTCCTGAGCCTGTTCACTGGTGGCTGTTTTCCCGGTACCGATCGCCCAGACCGGTTCATAGGCAACCACAACCTCCTCAAACTGTTCCGCCGGAATGTCAGCCAGACTGCCGCGCACTTGGGCTTCGACGACCTTTTCGGTGTTTCCGGCTTCGCGGTCTTTCAGTTTTTCCCCCACACAGACAATCGGGCGCAGATTTTTTTCAAGAGCCTTCTTGACCTTCCTGTTCACCCAGAAATCGGTTTCCTTGTAATAATCGCGCCGTTCACTGTGGCCGAGAATGACATAGCGGACAAAGAGTTCCTTGAGCATCGTGTGGGAGATTTCGCCGGTATAGGCCCCGTCATCCTCCGAGCTCATGTTCTGGCAGCCGAGTTTGATCTGCGTATCAGCCAGCATGTCGCTGACCGTCTTGAGCGCAGTGAAAGGCGGGCAGACAACCACTTCAACATCCACACAATCGGCGAGCTCTCTTTTCAGACCCTCCACCAGCGATACGGCCTCGGCGATCGTTTTATTCATCTTCCAGTTCCCTGCGATAATCGTCTTTCTCATTGGACTCTCCTCATTAATTTAAATTTGTCCCGAAAACGAATTGGAAATCTACCGAACCGGGGCCTGATACGCAACGCCCAAAACAGGAAAACCGACTGTGTTTCCCCGGTTTCCGAACGTTGGAAAATAAAAAAAGCCTCCGGACGTGCCGCAGGCTTTTTTCATTCGCAGACTGACCGGACCGTTTATTTGTCAGTCAGGGCAACAATTCCGGGAAGCTGCTTGCCTTCCATGAATTCAAGAGAGGCCCCGCCTCCGGTGGAAACGTGGCTCATCTTATCCGCAAGGCCGGACTGATTGACGGCCGCTACACTGTCGCCGCCGCCGATGATGCTGACGCTGTCCGAATCGGCCACCGCCTGGCAAATGGCAAAGGTGCCTTTAGCGAACGGAGCCATTTCGAAGCAGCCCATCGGGCCGTTCCAGACCACGGTTTTTGCTTTGGCGATTTCAGCGCTGTAAAGCTCGATGGTCTTCGGGCCGATATCAAGCGCCATCCAGCCGTCCTCGATCGTTTCGCCGACGATCTTGGTCGCAGCATCCGCAGCGAATCGATCCGCAGCGATATTGTCAACCGGCAGCATCAGCTTGACCTTTTTGCTTTCAGCCTGGGCCAGAATTTCCCTGGCGAGTTCGACTTTATCCTCTTCGACCAGGGAGTTGCCGATGGAAAGACCTTTGGCTTTGTAGAACGTGTAGGCCATACCGCCGCCGATCAGAATCGCGTCGCATTTTTTCATCAGGTTGGTGACCACATCGATCTTACCGGAGATTTTCGCCCCGCCGATAATGGCGACGAACGGTTTTTCGGGAGCTTCGAGCGTTTTGCCGAGATATTCGATTTCCTTCTCGAGCAGGAACCCGGCCGCACACTGATCGATATATTTGGTGACGACAGCCATGGAGGCGTGTGCACGATGCGCGGTGCCGAAGGCATCGTCAACATACACATCGCCAAATCCGGCGAGCTCTCTGGCAAAGGCTTCCTGTTCTTCAGGCGTGCATTTTTTGCCCTCTTCTTCTTTATAGAAGCGGACGTTTTCGAGAACGAGAATTTCTCCGGCCTTGAGGCCGTCAACGAGCGCTTTGACTTCCGGGCCGATCACATCGGGAGCGAGTGTCACTTTGGCGTCGACCAGTTCCGCGAGGCGGTCGGCGGCCGGCTTGAGAGTGAACTCCATGTTTTTTTCGCCATTCGGTCGTCCGCGATGGCTCATCAGCACGAGTGAACCGCCGTGTTCAAGGACATAATTGATGGAGGGCAGCGCAGCGGTAATGCGGGTGTCGTCCGTGACTTTGCCGTCTTTGACCGGCACGTTGAAGTCGACGCGCATCAGCACACGTTTACCTTGCACATCGAGATCGCGAAGTGTCATTTTATTCATAATGAGTCCCCCTTTCAAGGTTTAGAAAATGAGCTCGGAATGATAAAGAAAACCCAGCCGGGAGTCAATCTTGACCCCCACCGGAATTTTTATTGCGGCCGTGACAAAAAAAAGCCCTTCCGCACACGGAAGGGCTTTGGTTTTACCGAAGCAGCGTTCAGTCGGTGGCTTCTGCTTCAGCCTGGGCGTCTTTCTCAGCCATGGCCGCTCTGCGGCTGAGACGGATTTTACCGTCGCGGTCGATGTCGAGAACCTTAACCCACATGGTGTCGCCTTCTTTGCAGATGTCTTCGACCTTGCCGACGCGGAAATCGGCGAGTTCAGAGATATGTACGAGGCCGTCTTTACCCGGCAGGATTTCGACGAACGCGCCGAAGTCACGGACCGTCCGGACAACGCCTTCGTAGAGCTTGCCGATTTCGGCTTCGGCGGTAATGCTGTTAACCGCCTTGAGAGCCGCTTTCATTGCGTCGCTGTCACTGCTGAAGATGTTGACGGTGCCGTCTTCTTCGATATCAATCTGCACACCGTACTTATCGGTGATGCCGCGAATGACTTTTCCGCCCGGACCGATGAGCGCGCCGATCTTTTCCGGATCAATTTTGACCACTTCAATGCGCGGAGCGTATGTGGACATCTCTTCGCGCGGGGCGTTGATGACACCTTCCATGAAGTCGATAATCTGCAGGCGGCCTTTACGGGCCATTTCGAAGGCGCCCTCGACAAGGTCCCAGCGCAGCCCGACGAGTTTGAGATCCACTTGGAAACCGGTGATGCCGTCACGGGTTCCGCAGACTTTGAAGTCCATGTCGCCGCAATGATCTTCCGTACCGAGAATGTCGAGCACGAGTTCGGCTTTGCCGTCTTCTGCAGTGAACAGCCCGACGGAAATGCCGCCGACAGGTTTTTTGATTGGAACGCCGGCATCCATCAGGGCCAGCGTACCAACACAGACAGACGCCATGGACGATGAACCGTTGGATCCCATAATTTCGGAAACAATGCGTACGGCATAGGGATAGTTATCCGGCAGAACCGGAACAAGACTGCGCTCGGCAAGGTTTCCGTGACCGATTTCGCGGCGGCCGGTGTTACCGAGACGCCCGACTTCACCGACACAATAGGGCGGGAAGTTGTAGTGCAGCATAAAGTTTTTTTCGGTCGCACCACCGGTGACGGCGTCGATCGACTGGGAATCTTTTCTCGGGCCGAGAGTAACCGTTGCCAGAGCTTGTGTTTCACCGCGATTGAAAACGGCCGAACCGTGCACACGAGGCAGCACGCCGACCTGCGCTTTGAGTTCGCGCATTTCGTCGAAACCGCGGCCGCCGACGCGCGTTTTGTTGACGAGCACGTTTTTGCGGAGCTGTTCGATTTCGAGTTCGTCAAAAGCGTGCATGTAGTCGGTGTCGGTCATTTCCGGGAACACATCGAGCAGTTTGGCTTTCAGGGATTCCTTAATGGAGTTGACCTTGTCCTGACGTTCAATTTTTCCGCCGATAACAAGGGCCTGGCGAAGTTCCTCGCCGGCCAGTTCGCGGGCTTTATCGATCAGCGTTGTGTCCGCCTTCGGCAGTTCAATGACCTTATCGGCTTTACCGAGCTGCCTGCGCAGTTCGATCTGGGCATTAATGATCGGCTGGATCGCTTCGTGCGCGATTTTCATGGCGGCGACGAAATCGGTTTCGCTGACTTCTTTGGCGCTGCCTTCAATCATAAGCGGAAGCTCGGCGGTGCCGGCGTAAGTCAGATCGAGATCGCTTTTCGCCATCTGTTCGTGAGTCGGGCAAACGACGAACTGACCGTCGACACGTCCGACACGGACGGCGGCAATCGGACCCCTGAACGGCAGTTCGGTCAGCGTCAGCGCGGCACTGGAAGCATTGATGCTGAGAAAGTCGGTGTCGACCTGGCCGTCACAGCTGAGCAGCATGTTGTTGATCTGAACTTCATCGTAGAATCCATTCGGAAACAGCGGGCGGATCGGCCGGTCGGTGACGCGGGCGGTCAGGATTTCTTTTTCAGAAGGACGGGCTTCGCGCTTGAAGAACCCGCCGGGAAAACGGCCTGCCGCATAAAATTTCTCGCGGTATTCAACCTGAAGGGGAAAGAAGTCGCATCCTTCCCGGGGGGCTTTGGTGGTGACGGCGGAGAAGACAATATTATCGCCCAGGCCGCAACTCACTGCGCCTGCGGCCTGCTGTGCGAGCAGACCGGACTCAAAAAACATCGGCTTGCCGCCGACTTCGAATTTTATTTTAACTGTATCTTTCATTTCTTTCCTTACTTCTGCATCCAAGCTGCCGGGAGCGGACGAGGCCGGATGCGCAGACCTCTGGCAATGGATCACGGGCGACCCGCAAGGGCGCTGTATTTGAACGGGGGATTCCCCGAAAACAAAACAGCCCCGTTTGAAACGGGGCCATCCTTCATTTTAGCGGCGAAGGCCTAGGCGCTGAATTAATTCCTTATAGCGCGCAACGTCTTTCTTGGACAGATAACTGAGCAGTTTACGACGTTTATTGACCATCGTGATCAGACCCCGCCGGGAACTGTTGTCCTTCTTATGGGTCTTCAGATGTTCGGTGAGCTCTGCGATACGGCTGCTCAGAAGCGCAACCTGCACTTCGACCGAACCGGTATCGCGCTCGCCGAGCTGGTATTCTTTTTTTATTTCCGTTTTAACTGCCTGATCCACTGTGGGCTCCTTCTTAACTCTCTTCTTTTTTACTCTGTCTATCGTTGAGCGGCGCAATATACAGATGCACTACGCCCTTGTAAACTGGAATATCCAATAAAAAACACCCCGGCGTCGGGGTGTTTCCGGAGAACTCCGGCTTAGTAATTCAGAGCCTTCATCGCTTTCATAGACGCGCGGAGTTCGGCCCCGACCTCTTCCACAAAGTGGCCGCGAATGTCGGCGTTGACCTGAACGAGTCGGCGGTTGTCCACTCCGGTGTCTTTCAGAGACAACCCTTTTCCTATTACAGACGCATCCACTCCGGTCATGAACTCCTGCAGTAGCGGTCCGCAGGCATGCGCGAAGAGATAGCAACCGTATTCAGCAGTGTCGGAAATAATCCGGTTCATTTCATACAGTTTTTTACGGGCAATGGTATTCGCGATCAGCGGCACTTCATGCAGCGATTCATAGTACGCCGATTCCGGCTCGATACCGCTTTCCACCATAATTTCAAAGGCCAGCTCGACCCCGGCCTTGACCATCGCGATCATCAGGATACCATGATCGAAGTATTCCTGTTCACTGATAACCACATCCGCAGCCGGCGTTTGTTCAAAGACAGTTGCGCCGGTTTCTTCGCGCCAGGTGAGCAGTTTGACATCGTTATTCGCCCAATCCTCCATCATCGTTTTGGAGAATTCGCCGGAGAGGATATCATCCATGTGTTTTTCAAAGAGCGAACGCATAATGGCTTTCAGCTCTTCGGAAAGATCAAAGGCTTTGATTTTTGCCGGATTGGAAAGACGGTCCATCATATTCGTGATGCCGCCCTGTTTAAGGGCTTCGGTGACAGTTTCCCATCCGTATTGAATCAGTTTCACTGCGTATCCGGAATCAATCCCCTGCTCCATCATTTTATCAAAGCAAAGCAGCGAACCCACCTGAAGCATCCCGCAGAGAATGGTCTGCTCACCCATCAGATCCGATTTTACTTCCGCTATAAAAGAAGACTCCAGAACACCGGCACGGTCCCCGCCCTGTGCGGAGCAGAGGGCCTTGGCAAGTTCAAGGCCGTCGCCGTTCGGATCGTTTTCACTGTGCACAGCAATCAGAGTCGGTACACCGAATCCGCGCTTATACTCTTCACGGACTTCTGTACCGGGGGATTTCGGAGCCACCATGATCACCGTAAGGTCTTTACGAATCCGGGTTCCTTCTTCAACGATATTAAAACCGTGTGCATAGCAGAAAGCGGCGCCCTGTTTCATCAGCGGGATCACGGTTTCCACGACATTGGTATGCTGCTTATCCGGAGCCAGATTCATCACGATATCCGCCGTCGGCAGCATTTCCCGGTAGGTGCCGACCTTAAAGCCGTTCTCCGTGGCGTTCAGGTAAGATTGGCGTTTATCCTTAATTGCGGCATCGCGCAGTGTATAGGAAACGTCGAGACCGCTGTCGCGCATATTCAGGCCCTGGTTCAGGCCTTGTGCGCCGCAGCCGATGATGACAATTTTTTTTCCTTTAACGTAATCGCAACCGTTGGCGAATTCGGATGCATCCATAAAACGGCAGGTTCCCAGTTCCTGGAGCTGGCGGCGCAGAGGCAGCGTGTTGAAATAGTTTGTTCCCATGGTGCAATCTCCTTTGATTTAAAGCGGCACAGTTTAAACGGACTTCTTTATTGCGTAAATTGATTTAAAACGAATATTGTATTGCGTTTCATGCAACTAAAGATACGGAGGAGGAATGAATGAGGGATAAAAACAGAACCCGGGCGGCGTCAGCCTTTAATTAGTTAAAGCGGTCGCAGACCCGTTTTCATCTTTCCTCATTCTCACCCGAATGAATATTCACGAACTGGATAATTTTCTGACGCTGACCGAGTTGCTGCACTTCGGCAAAACCAGCCGCGCCTGCAACTTGAGTCCGTCCGCACTGACCCGTTCGATTCAGCGAATGGAAGAGGAGGTCGGTCAGCCGCTTTTTATCCGGGACAACCGTACTGTTGCGCTGACACCGGCCGGAACCCGCTTTCAGGCCTATGCACGGCAGGTGCGGCAGGAGTGGCAGAATCTGCAGGAAAACCTGCAGGAGGCCCCTGTCGTCAGCGGACCGCTCTCCATCTATGCTTCGATTACAGCGGTCTACAGCCTTCTGCCGAAGCTTCTTGAGTCGTATCGTGCGGCGTGGCCGGAAGTGCAGATTGAACTCCGTACCGGTGCCGCCGAACAGGCTGTTGAACAGGTCCTGACCGGAGAAATCGATTTGGCCGTCGCCGCCCTGCCCGATCATCACGCCCCTCAGCTTCAGTTTCTTCCGCTGGCGGAAATTCCGCTGGTATTCATCTCTCCCCGGCAGGGTATCAACTCCGAACCGCCGGTAAAATGCGGCAGGTTGGATCTTTCTCGGACACCGCTGGTACTGCCGCACCGCGGACTTTCCCGCCGGCGACTCGACGAATGGTTGAAAAAACAGAATATCACGCCGGTTATCACCTCGGAGGTATCCGGCAATGAAGCGCTTATTGCCATGGTGCGTCTCGGCTGCGGCATCGGGATTGTTCCGGAACTGGTGCTTGAGCGCAGTCCGTTCTTCGACGATGTTCAAATGATTGAGCGCGCGCCTGTTTTAACTCCCTATGAAGTCGGCCTCTGCGCCACCCGCCGCAGCCTGCGGCGCCCTGCCGCCCGGGCGTTCTGGCGTCAAACCGAACGGAAACTGCCAGTGTAACCACACGCCCGAGAAGAGGTTATATCTTATCTCTCTCCGGTACCCGGCGGCCGAAGTACGTGCGGAAACGCAGCTTCCAGACCGTCCAAAGTGCTTCGAAAATAATTTTTTTTGACATTTTTGACGCACCGGACCGGCGTTCCTCAAAAACAATCGGCACTTCAACGATGCGATACCTCATCCGCCAGGCCGCATGCGTCATTTCAATCTGAAACGAATACCCGTTCGAAACGATTTTATCGAGAGGAATCGCTTCCAGCACTTGGCGGCGAAAACATTTGAACCCCCCGGTCGGATCGGTAAACGGCATGCCGGTGATCAGTTTTACATAAAGTCCCGCGCCCCGGCTCAAGATGAGGCGCGACATCGGCCAGTTGATGACGCGAATGCCGTTGATATAGCGTGATCCGAGCACCAGGTCTGCATCTTCCGCGGCAGAGCGCATCCGCGGAATATCGGCCGGGTTATGTGAAAAATCGGCATCCATCTCAAAAATGAAACGGTATTCCCGATTCAGCGCCCATTTGAATCCGGCGATATAGGCGCGGCCCAGTCCGTCTTTTTCCTTTCGATGCAGCACATATACACGTGGATCGGCCTCGGCCATTTCGTCAATAATCGCCCCGGTACCGTCCGGCGAGTTATCATCAACAAACAGAACGTGGATATTCGGGGAATGATTAAATACGGCCGTAACAATTGTGCGGACGTTTTCGCACTCATCATAGGTCGGTATAATAATCAGCGTATCGATCATGGGATCGGAGCCTACTTAAAAGAAACAAAGAGAAGCAAGCTGAAGGCGATTTAATATTGCCTTTACTGACCGCTTGCCCGATATTGACCGGCCTTTAAGGCGGGGAGTAGCTCAGTCTGGTAGAGCGCTTGGTTTGGGACCAAGAAGTCGCAGGTTCGAATCCTGTTTCCCCGACCACTTAACCATTTTGAAATTAATCGGTTAGGTTTTTAATGGGCCTTTTTGGATATCGCTTTTGGATCAGCGGTAAAACGCTGAGAAGAAGTTTTAGCTGACGGGCATCTGTCGGGCTGGACAACAGCAATCCCTTTCTGGCGCGGGATGGTGATCACCAATTCATGATCCAGTTCGCCTCCTCATAAACCACACGCGTTCCGTTTCCAACCCGAGTTTCGTCCAGCACGTCCCTGCGTTTCGGGCGCTTTCGCAGCGACCGGCGGAGAGTCCCTTGTTCAGGGTGTCATTGAATTTGGGGCAACCCGCCGTACAGAACAGAGGGGATTTTTCTTTCGTTGTTCCCTGATCCGGCACATGATAAAGAAAATATTATGAGTGCTGATTTGTTTCATTTGAATCGTCCGGTACATCTTGCCCGTCAGGATGTTTTTTATGAAAAAGCCGTTCGACAGATTCAGGAACTTCCCTCGCACAAGCAGCCGGAAGAACAGTGCATCATCGCGGAAAGAGCTCTCTTTTTTCTGTGCGAAGCCCGGTTTCACGCCGAAGCGGCAAACCGTTCTGAAAAAACCTCTGTCCACAACCGGCTGTTTGTCGAGTTTATCGATACCGCCATTGACAACACCCAGTCGATCACCCGCATGCTGCATCGCCGGATTGGTGCCGATAAACGGGATAATCCGCTGGATCGCTTTCTAGGCTCCAGTGATGTCGGCTCTAAAATGAGCAGGCACTACCGCCGCAGCGCGGAGTATATATTAAAAGGGCTGCTTGCGGTTTTAAAACAGGCTGAAAGACCGTTTTACGACCTGCAGCAAACCAGCCTTGCCAAAATGTCCACCACCGACGAAGCCCGCTATGAAAAAGCACGCAGTCATTTTAAAAAGCAGGCGGACAGCGAAGCCGACAAAGCGATCGAACATCTGATGGACATGTAATTCGCTAAAAGCCCGAAGCCTCCTGCGGTAAAGGGAGGTCTATCTCCCGAACTTGCGGTCCAGTTCGGTAAAACTGGTAAAAATCAGCGTCGGGCGCCCCTGCGGGCTGGTGTAAGGCATTTCTGTTTTTGCCAGATCAGCCACCAGACGTTCAATTTCCTCTGTCGAAAGAGAGTCCTGCTTTCTGACGGAACTGCGGCAGGCGGCCTGAGCCACGGTCTCCCGGAGCGCATCGCGCGTCGCCCGGGCCGCCGACCCGCTCTTTTCGAGCGCCCGGGCAATTCCGCTTAGAATCAGCGGCGGCGAACCGTCCTGCAGATGAACGGGAAGCGCGTCGACAATAAACGTATCCTGCCCGAAATCGGAAATGCCGAACCCCAACTCATCAAGTACCGGCAGGTGACGGCGCAGCGCATCGGCATCGCCCGGCATCAGTTCAATCACCTCTGGCGCCAGCAATCCCTGCCGTGACGGGATCCCGTCCGTGAGATCGCGCATGAATCTTTCGAACAGCACCCGTTCGTGGGCCGCCTGTGGGTCCATCAGCACAATGCCGTCCTCTGTTTCGAGCACGGCATATATTCCACCGGCCTGTCCCAGCACACGGCACCACTTCCAGGGTGAGGTTCCAGCAGCAGGGGGACGGCAAACTTCTCCCGGAAGCTCATCGGACACCGGCGGCACAGGTTCCGACGGAGAAACATCGCGGCGCAGACCGGCAGGCGCTTTAATGGAAAGTTCCCGCTGCTGCTCATTCCGCGGAGCGGATGGCGAAGCGTCGAATTTAAAGACCGGTGCATGCCGTTCTGTTTCCGGTGCCTCCAGCGAAAGCGCATCCGTCACCGCCGCAATCACCGCATCGCGGACGGCGGCGGGATGGCGGAACCGCACCTCTTTTTTTGCCGGGTGTACATTCACATCCACCAGTGCGGGCGGCGATTCAATGAAAAGAAAGGCCGACGGATAACGGCCGCGGGCCAGCACCGTGTGGTAGGCTTCATTGAGCGCATGATAAATCACCGGGGCCGAAGCCGGGCGACCGTTAATGAAAATATACTGATCGGAGCGGTCTTTTCTGCCGGTCTGCGGCAGACCGGCGAATCCGGTGATTTTCACCGCATCCGCTTCGTAATCGAGCCGGCGCAGATGACTGCTGAATGCCGGGTTGTAAAGCGCGACGATGCGGTCGGCCAGCGACGATCCGCCCGGCAGATTGTAAAGTTCGCGACCGTCCGAGGCAAAGGTAAACCCCGTTTCCGGATGCGCCAGCGCATAGACCGCGAAAAGCTGTCTGAGCTGCGCCAGTTCCGTGGCTTCGGTGCGCAGAAACCTGCGCCGCGCCGGCACATTGAAAAACAGATTGCGCACTTCCATGCGCGTACCGGCCGGGCAGCCGGCATCGGCGACATCCAGAAGTTTCCCGCCGCTGATCCGGATTTCAGTTCCGCTCAGTTCATCGGCCGTCCGCGTGGTCAGCATAAAACGCGACACAGCGGAAACAGCCGCCAGCGCCTCGCCGCGGAATCCAAGCGTGGAGATCGCTTCGACCTGTTCGGCCGTACGGATCTTGCTGGTTGCGTGGCGCTCGATGGATAGCAGGGCGTCATCACGGCTCATGCCCGATCCGTTGTCCGACACAGAAATGAGCTGCATCCCGCCGCGTACAACTTCAACGTCAATCTGCGTCGCACCGGAATCAAGCGCGTTTTCCACCAGCTCCTTCATCACCGAAGCGGGCCGCTCAATTACCTCTCCCGCCGCAATTTTATTGATTACATGGTCCGGGAGCATCTGGACATGCTGATTCACTGCCGGGAACATTAAACGCTTTTTCGCAACCTGGGAAGTCATTGCATGACTGGCCGTCTGTTTTTTCCAAAGCTCGGAAATCTACCGGACGGTAAGTTCTCGAACCGCCTCTTCGGTGAGAAATCCGGAGGGTCCGACGGCTTTTTTAAGCGCCGCGGCTGTCTCGACGGCCGTCGCTTCAGGATGGTGCTGCATGTAAAGTGCGGCAACGTGGGCCGCATAGGCGGTCGCCACAGAGGTCCCTGTTGAATCGCCAGCCGTGCCGGGCGCGATGAGCTGCACAAAATCGCCGCGATTGGAATATTCCGCCAGCCGGTCTCCGTCTGAGGCGGCGACACCGATCACACCGGGATAAGCCGCCGGATAAATCGGCTGTCCGGTATTTTCGTTGCCGACTGCGGCAAAAATCAATCGGCCTGCGTCAGCGGCATAATTCATGGCGGACTCGATGAACCGGCTGGGAGTTCCGGATCCCCAGCTGAGGCTGATCGGGCCGCTGCTGTTTGCAACTGCGTAGGTTACGGCGTTCATCAGGGTGAAGGAATCGGCTGTTCCGTCGTCGGCAAAGGCTTTAACGGCAACAACCGGCACCCCTTCGCCGACCGGCTTTCCGCCGGGATCGATAAGTCCGGCCGCCAGCTGAGCCATTAAGGTACCGTGGCCGACCGCATCGGAGATGAGCGGAGAATCGGGGTTCGTGGCATCATAGGAGTTGATGACCGCCCGGTTGAGGTTGCCGTCGGCCAGCAGGCCGGAATCCAGCACCGCAACAGCCATCGGACTGTCTGCGGGGGGAGGCGTCCAGTTCCCGACGATGGAGGCGCCTGCTGCCGAACCGCCCGTCTCCGGCAGATTGTACACATAATTCGGCTCGGCAAGTACAATGCGGCGGTCATTCACGAGCTGTGCCGCCAGGTCGGTAACATTGGTTCCTTCCGGCAGAAGAATGCGATAAACGCCCAGCGGCAGGTTGACGGCAATCACTGTTCCGCCGGTACGCTCAAGGAACGTTCGCAAATCGTCCATAGAGCTGCCGGGAGCAAATCCGACGAGAATTTCACGGGCCACGAATCGAAACCGACCGTTCATTGAGGTCTCTATACGCCGGACCGGCGTTAGCGGCTTTGTCTCGGCAGGGCCTCTCTCGGAAAAGATGTGAATTCCGGTCAGGCGAATGAAGCCGCCGAGCGGGCCCGTTTCACGCTGCCAGTCGAGAAGATAGTCATACGGCGAGAGCAGTGTATCGAAAACGGCTTCCATCTCCGCGTTCTGCCACGAACCGGAAACGGTTTTCTGTACAAGGGGATCAATTTCCACCCGGACACCGGCCGCGGAAAAATGCTCAAAAAGCCGGTGCAGAGACACGTTCTCTGCAGAGAGCCAGAGACGAGTCTGATCCATCCGGAACGCGGACACCTCTGCCTGCACGGAAACTGTAAAAAGACAGCAAACAGAGGCAACGATCTGCAGGAGACTGCGCATGGGAAAACGCTAGCAGGATGATCTGAAAATAGCAACCGGCAGAACCGAATCGGATCATTGACGGGACACGTGGGAAGGGAGTATATTGTAGCCGTTATGACAACGGGCGTTTCCAGGGTTTCTGTTTTGCTGGCGGTTTTGACAGTCTGCGGGAATCTCTCCGCCGATGATCTGGATGATGCGCTGGCTGCACAGAAAAAAAAGGTACAGCGGCGGATTTATTCGGACCGTGCGGTTCTTGATTCCCGGCAGGTTGTTCTGCCGAAAACCCCTACCGAACAGGAACTGGCCCTCGACAAAAAACTGCGGGAAATGGACGCTCAACTGGATATTCGTTCGGCAAATTCCGCGCGCTCAGCCCCCCCGCCAATATCCCGCGTTGTCACCATGACACCTCCCTCGGCCAGAGACCGGAACTGGCTCACTTCGGCGGTGCTGGATTCCGATGAAGAACTCTCCCTCCCGGATGAAAATGAAAATGATTGGATTTTAACAGAACTTCAGCGGCAGAAGGAGGCAAAAGAGAGACAGGCATTGATCGATGACGAAGATGCGGCAGTTGGGAGGCTGATGCGTCAGAAAAGCAGGACGCCGGAACTGGACCGGCTTAAAGATTATGAGATTTCGCCGCAGCGGATCATCAGCGGAGAAAACCGGGAACCTCCCCCCTATTTGACTCCGTCAGGGGGACTGCCTGATCCCGTGACAACGATACGCCCTGTATCAAAAAAAGAGAGAGCTGATACATCCCTTCCGCTGTTCTCCCCGGCAGCCGTCCGCGCCCGGGTCTCTTCTCCCACAGCGACCAGGAGTTCGCTTACCCCGATCCAAAGCATCTCGTCACCCCCCCAAAAAAGTGCGTCGATCTCTCCGCGCCGGAATGAGAGGAAAACCAAATTACCGGCTCCTCTTGCCCCGATTGACCAGATTCGAAAGTTTTCGCCGCACAACCGGGAAGATCCATTCAGCGATGAGATGATCCCGGATTTTAAGACCAGCATCTGGCAGTAATGCCCCGGATTGTTTTTCAAGTACAATTTTATCGTCCCACCATAACGGGACGATAAAAGAGCGATGGGGGTCATTATCTGTCTTTTCTCTTTGAGTACAAATCAAACGCAACCGCCGCGAGCAGCACAAAGCCTTTGATCGTTTGCTGCCAGTCAATACCAACGCCCATAATCGACATACCGTTATTCAGTACGCCCATAAAAAGGCCCCCCACAATTGCACCGATAACGGTTCCGGATCCGCCCATCACCGCCACTCCGCCGACATAGCAGGCCCCAATGGCATCCAGCTCAAACCCTGTACCGGCTTTCGGGGTGGCCACATTCAGACGTGCCGCAAAAACCATCCCGGCCAGAGCGGAAAGAACTCCCATGGTTGTATAAATCCAGAACATGACACGCTCGGTTTTGACCCCTGAAAGTTTTGCAGCCTTTGCGTTTCCACCCAATGCATAGATATGCCGGCCGGGAATCGTTTTTGTGGTTATAAAGTGGAAAATGAAAACCAGAACAAAAAGAAGGACGAGAACATTCGGAATGCCTTTGTAGGAGGCAAATACAACAGTGAACGTATTGACAATGACAACCAGGAATACGACCTTGGCGATGAAAGCCCCTAAGGGAAGAAGCTCCATTTTGAATTCCCTCTGTTTACTCCGCTTCCTGAGTTCACTGATCACAATGAAAACAGATGCTATTATTCCGATAAGAAGAGTAAGTATGTGCTTATCACTGTTGAACGGATCTGCAATGAATCCGGACGACATGGATTGAAACAGGGGTGGAAACGGCCCTTTAGACTGCCCGTGCAGTACGACCAGCGCAAGGCCGCGGAAAATCAACATCCCCGCGAGAGTCACAATAAAAGCGGGAATTTTCACATAGGCAATCCAATACCCCTGCCAGGCACCGACCAATCCGCCGATCAGAAGTATAATAATGATTGCATATACCGACGGGATTCCGTGGTCCACCATTAAGGTTGCTGCAATTGCCCCTACAAAGGCGACTACCGACCCGACAGCAAGATCGACATTCCCGGTCAACGTGCATAAAAGCATTCCCACTGCCAGAATCAAAACATAACTGTTTTGCAGAATCAGGTTGGTAAGATTAACGGGACGGAAAAGGACTCCGTTTGTCAAAAACTGAAATAATATCATGACCGTTGCCAAAGCAATGAGCATGCCGTATTGCCTCAAGCTCTTTTTTATAATATCGAGTACGTTACTCATGGGGTTTCTCCCAAAGGTTGGATTATATTATGCATTATTTCCTCCTGAGTGGCGGTCTTCCCATCCAGCTCCGCTGTAAAGCGGCCTTCACTCATTACATACAAACGATCGCTCATCCCAATCACTTCCGGCATTTCTGATGAAATCAGAATACAGGCCATTCCCTGCGCCGCCAGCGTATTGATTATGGTGTAAATTTCGTATTTTGCACCGACATCAATCCCCCGTGTCGGCTCATCAAGAATAAGGATTTTCGGGTCTGTAAACATCCATTTGGCAAGTACAACTTTCTGCTGATTCCCGCCGGACAGATTATTCGTCAGCTGAAATACAGAAGGAGTCTTGATATTCATGACGGTTTTGTACTTTTCCGCTTCGGAGATTTCCTCATAATCATTAATTACTCCGTGATGAGTAATCTTTTGGAGTTTGGCCAGCGTTGTATTCCAGCGGACATCATTCATAAGCACCAAGCCATATTGCTTCCGGTCCTCCGTGACATATGCGACCCCGTTCTTTATCGCTTTCGGAATGGAATTCATCTGCACTTTTTTGCCGTTAATGAAAATCTCCCCACTGATTTTCTGACCGTAACTTTTCCCGAACAGACTCATGGCAAGTTCTGTCCTTCCGGCACCGACAAGACCGGATAAACCAACCACTTCGCCGGCACGCACTTTAAAGCTGACATTATCGACCACTTTACGGTCAGTATCTTCCGCGTGGTATACATTCCAATTTCGGACTTCAAAGGCCACATCCCCAATCTGGCTGTCCCGCTTAGGAAACAGGTCGGTAATTTCCCGGCCAACCATTCCGCGAATGATACGATTTTCAGATATTGGCGTATCTCCCACATCCAGGGTTTCAATTACTTTCCCGTCACGAATAATCGTTATGCTGTCTGAAATCTTTGCAACTTCATTCAATTTATGAGAAATAAGAACAGAAGAAATTCCGTTTTTTTTGAGTTCAAGCAGCAGCTGCAGCAGATCTTCACTGTTTTTTTCATTCAAAGCCGCTGTCGGCTCATCAAGAATAAGCA
>JASKKX010000054.1 GCA_030153935.1 Verrucomicrobiota bacterium
GCATTGCATGAAAACAGGACGCCCCAGGTTCAGGCTGGCGATAGAGTCGGATCGGCTCACAGAAGTGGAAACGCTCTATCGGAAAACCAAAGACGTTCGCGTCAAAGAGCGTGCTCAAACCATTCTTCTGGCTGCGGACGGAGATCATTCCTACGAGCGGATCGCCCAGACCGTAGGGCAGGCCCGCTCTTCGATTCAACGTTGGATCGCGGCCTTCGAACGCGAAGGCATCTATGCACTCTACTCCCGGCAAGGCCGGGGTGGCGGCAGGCCCAACCCGATGAAAGATGCCGAGGTGAAGGCGGCCTTCGAGCAGAAGCTCAAAGAAGGAGCATGGTGAACCGCTGCGGAGGCGAAAGAGTGGCTGCGCTCTGAAATGGGAATCGAACGCTCGGTGTCAACGATCGACTACTGGATGGGAAAATTCGCAGGGGCGCTCAAGAAGCTGCGTCCCGTTCATATCAAAAAAGAGCCTGCTGGGGCAGAGCGCTTTAAAGCGCCCCGGGCTGACCGGCTCGGTGAACTGAATATTGAAGCGGGGAAGCAAGTCAAAGTCCGGGTTCGGGACGACGCCCGATAGGGCCTGCACCAGCGTACAGGCCGCATCGCGCAGGAGGACCCAGTCAACGGGAAAGTGAATGTCGGCTTTAACACAGGGAGTGTCGGCAAAAACCTGATCGAAGCGCAGAGCCGTTTGGCGGCAGAGCAGCTTTTCGGCAGGGGCGGCATCGGCTACAGCCGGGTTGAGTTCGTGAATCATTTCCGAGACCTGCCCGACAGGGAAATGCATCTCGAAGCGTTCGAGCGTGCTGTTGGAAACCGGACGAATCCCATTTTGCGCCGAAAATGCGGGGAAGTGCTGGACGAAACCCGGGTTGAACGTGGACTATGGCCAGGTGCTTCCCCTTTCTTTGCTGTGGTGACAGGAAATAGAAAGCATCTCTTTCGGACAAAGAAGGCAAAACTGCCTCCTTTGTCCGAAGCTTATCCGCGGTTTAACCTGAGTGACGGGCAGATCGTCTCTGTGGGACCGGGCCTATCGATGGGGTTCCCCTTTTGTGCTGGTGCATAGGACTGGTTTTACCCGCCGGGAGAACCCAATTCAAATGGGCGAAAGATTTAATACGCTATCCAGGCTTGGCGGCTCTTGCGATTAAACAATCTGCCCGCGAATCGACTGGATCAAATCACAGCCGTCGCTTGAAAACGAGGTTTTGCAGGATCGACTATTCGTACCGACTCGTATGATTTATTGCCGGTTCAAAACTGGGAGAGAAATCTCACATCGTTTTCGTAGAGATTACGGATGTCTTTGATGCCGTACATGATCATGGCGAGGCGCTCAATCCCCATGCCGAAGGCAAAGCCGGTGACCTTATCCGGGTCGTAATCGACTTTTTTGAAAACCTCCGGATCGACCATCCCTGCGCCTAAAATTTCAATCCAGCGGCTTTTGCCGCCGATTTCAAAAAAGAAATCTACCTCAAAGCTCGGCTCCGTGAAAGGAAAGAAGTGCGGGCGGAAGCGGATTTTCACGTCCTCGCCGAGAAATTGTTTAGCGAAATAGGCCAGTGTACCTTTCAGATCGGCCATGGAGACCTTTTCCGCCACGAAAAGCCCTTCGACCTGATGGAAGTTGGCGCTGTGGGTGGCGTCGGGCGTGTCGCGGCGGTAGCAGCGGCCGGGAGCGATGATGCGGATCGGCGGCTGGTGGGTTCCCATATAGCGCACCTGCACCGGCGAAGTGTGGCAGCGCAGCAGATCGCCGCTGTTGAGATAAAAAGTGTCCTGCTCGTCGCGCGACGGATGGTCGGCCGGCGTATTGAGCGCATCAAAGTTATTCCAGACGGTTTCGATATCCGGCCCGTCGGCAACGGTGAAGCCGATCGACTGAAAAATCTCGGTGATGCGGGCGGTGACTTTGCTGATCGGATGCTCGGAACCGAGCGGCGGCCAGAGGCCCGGAAGCGTGGGATCAAAGGCATCCCTCTTTTTTATGACGGAAGTCAGCGTGCCCTGCCGCTCTTTGATCAGGCCGGTCAACTCGTTCTTCAGTGCATTGGCCGCTTTACCGAACAACGGCTTCTCTTCGGCCGGCACTTCTTTAAGCTGAGCCATGACATCAGGAAGCAGTCCGTTACGGCCAAGGTATTTAATACGGACAGCTTCAAGCGCTTCGGCAGTCGGTGCTTCACGCGCTTCCGCCAGTGCAAATTCCCGGATCTGATTGAGTTCACGCAGGTTCATCGTTTTTCCAAAGACCGGAAAAAATGCGGCTAAATGCTTTCAATGTCTGGAAAAAATTTCACCGTTTTCCCCGAACACCGGAAAAACAGGCGGATATTTTTCCCGATTGGAATTTATTTCAGCACGCCCTGAATGAAAATCATGACAAAGAGCGCGACGGTTTCAACCACACCGAGGGTGGTCAGATAGTTACTGAACCCCTGTCCGGTTTCGCCGAGCGCGTCGCAACCGGCGGCACCCGCTTTGCCCTGATACCAGGCGGACATGCCCATGGCGATCCCGCCGATCACACCGGTGCCGAGCATTACCGGCCACATTTGAGCTGATTCCGCCGCTTTACTGATGCTGTTCATGAGCAGCAGGCCGTAAATCGTCTGTGAAAGCGGCGCACCGATAAACACCAGCAAAATGAAGGGGGCCGATTTGTTCTGCGCATAGCATTTTTTCCATGCACCGATCCCGGCCATGCCGGCCGTTCCGGTACCCAGTGCCGAGCCGATCGCCGCGAATCCAAGCGCCATCGCGCCGCCCATTTTAGCCAGACCTGTCATTACTTCCGCATCCATTGCTTCCTCCTGTCGTTGATCAAGTTAAACCTCTTCTTTCCGTTTCGAGAACGGTTTGAAATCGAATCCGCCCCACTGCACGCCCGCATGGCTGGAAAATTCCAGTGTATTGAGGCGGATCCCGTGAACCAGAATGCCCATGGCACCCAGCACAATGTTGAGCGCATGCCCGAAGAAAATACAGACGGCGGCGATCAGGCCGCCGATAAAAATACCTTTTTCGCCCAGCGCGCCGACCGCCATTTCGTTGAAGGCGTTGGCGATGGCGAATGATGCCGCACCGACGGCGTAGAGACGGACATAGGAGATGATGTCCACAAAGTTGTTGATCACGTCGAGCACCAGCGTGACGAGGCCGAAATATTCGCGCTCGAGAACCACACTGATAATCACCAGCGCCACCCCGACTCCGAGCACATAGAGCATGACCGGAGGAAACGGATTACTGAGCACCATGGTTCCGACGGCGAAAAACATGGTGCAGGTTGAAAGAACCCAGCCCAGATCCGACAGGCAGGCCCAGCTGTTGATTTTGCGGATAAAGTTCCACACATGTGCGATGAGCAGATGAATGGTTCCGATGACAAAGCAGATATACATGATGTGCTGGCCGACCGTGTCAGTATCGCCGGAGAGCCAGTCGAGGCGCAGGTTTTTCAGCGGTGCGGGAAGCGCCTCCGGGGTAATACCGAACCAGGTGCCGGTCAATGTACCCCAGATGACGGTGCAGGTGCTCATGATCATAAGCAGGTTCAGGCCGGGTTTTGCTTTTTCATTGCCGTGAAGTTTCCGTTTAAAGAAAAGCGTTGCCACAATGAACATTACGCCGTAACCGGCATCGCCGATGATGAAGGCGAAGAAAATGCTGAGAAAAATCAGGAACACCGCGCTGATGTCGAGCTCGCGGTAACCGGGGCTGACCCCGATCATATCCAGCACGGCGGTGATCGGCTTCACCCATTTCGGATTGCGCAGCAGCGTTGGCACCGCGTCGTCCGCCGACGGATCTTCGATGAAAACCGCCCAGCCGTTTTCTGCGGCGGCGGTCCGTATTTTCTGCTCCTCTTCGGCGGGGAAAAATCCGCGCAGATAGTAGACCTCTTCGGCGAAGCCCATCCCGGCGCGTGCTTCGAGATAGCGCACCCGCGCTTCGGCGTCGGCAGTCAGCCCGGCGACGACGTCCCGGTCGCCGGCAAAGCTGTGAAATTCCTGCTCTGTTTTTTCCAGTTGAGCCTCAAGATCAGTCAGCCGCTGTTTCATGTCTGCCAGAGATTCGCCAGGCAGCGCGACTTCGTTCACATCTTCGATGGACAGCTCTCCACGAGCGATCAGTGCGGCATAGAGCGTACTGCCGTCGCGACTCAGTTCAACCACATTCACATCGCCGGGAATCTCCGGCATATTTTTGAGCGGCAGACGGCACAGGATGACAGAGATTCCCTGCTCTGAGAGTTCTTTGACGGTTTGCGGCGAAAAGTTTCCGAACGGCTCATAGAGGCGGATTTCCCGATCCAGTGCGTCAATCTGCTCCGTCAGTACCTGCCGGCGGTGAATGAGTTTCCATACGGATTTAACCACGTCGTGCGGCTCTTTTCCGGATGGCGCGGCATGCGGATGTTTCGGCAGGACTTCCAGCGCACGCTTCAAGTGGTCAAACAGGTTGCGGGCCTCTTCCAGATCGCCGCCTTCGGGGGGCTGAATGTGCTTGAGATGCACCACGCCCAGCGTGCGCAACGCCTCCAGCGTCTCTTCGCGGGAGGCGCGAGTGCACAGCAGCGTCAGTTTTTTCATTTTGACGATCATGCGGAGCGGACCTTTTCTACGCTTTTGTTTTTAGCGATTTTGGAACGGGCGACGGCGGCGGTCTGCTGGTCGCCCATGAAAATCCGGATCATGCGAATATTCTCTTTGCATTCCGGAATTTTTACCTTTTCAAACAGATTGACCCGCTGGGACGTCGTGCGCAATTCGTCAGACAGCAGGCGGTGCTGTTCTTCAATAATCTGCCGTTCGACGCGCAGGCGGATGAGCTTCTGAAGCATATCGATCCCGCTATCCACCCAGGCGGGCGTCGCGAACAGATCAGGCCATTCGTCCTTGAAGGTGATGCTTCCGAAGATCGGAATGTTGACTCCGGCGATATTGCCGCTGGAGCGCTCGATGTTCTCGACCTGAAGGTATGGTTTGAAATCGAATGGTTCCGAAAAGAGTTTGATCCAGCTGGAGAGTTCCGTGCGCGCTTTTTCCTCTTCGCCGCGCTTTTCAGCGATCTGCGCTTCGAGCCGGCGCAGCTCCATCTGCAACTGCTGCTTTTTCAGCTGCAGCGTTGGCAGATAACGCGTGAAGCGCGTCAACGCGTCGCGCTGCGCTTTCAGCTCATTCTTTGTGTACTTAATTTTTGCCATTGCTTAGCTTACGCAGTTATCAGTTAAACGTTATTCGTTATCTGTTTTGGATGCCCGTTTCAAATAGTTCCTGCAGCCAGTCAACAGGTTGACCGCATGGACCATTTCCCGACCCTCGGCAAGCATCTCGGTCGAAATTATCGTTTCGTCCCTCGCGGGAATCAGCTGATCCGGAACTTCCCGGGACTCAAGATTTTCGAATGTTTCGATGTTATTGCTCATTTGTCGTTCCTGCTAATCTTTAACGGATAACCTGCCAACTGCAAGGTTATGCCTTGTCCGGCCAGAATTTATCGGTAAATTTGGATGCAATTCCGGTTTCCTGCGGCTCGAAGCAGTCGGCCAGAATCTTCCAGCCGCGGTCAAGCGCCTCTTCGAGCGGGATGTTTACGGAGAGCGCCATCATTTCGTTCTCAAAGCGCACGCCGTATTTCAAAAGTTTTTCGTCCCAGCCGCTCATCCGGAAGCCCATGGATTGCTTCTCGAGAGTTTCCCGGTAAGAGGCATAAAGTTGAATCATGGTATCCATGATGATGCGGTGGTCATCGCGTGTTTTGCCGTTCACCTGCTGTTTCAGGCGGCTGAGCGAACCGAAAGGCTCGATGCGGCCGTTTTTGAGATAGAACTGCCCTTCGGTGATGTAACCGGTGTTGTCCGGAACCGGATGCGTCACGTCATCTCCGGGCATGGTGGTCACCGCCAGAATGGTGATGGAGCCGGAGCCTTCGAAATCAACCGCTTTTTCGTAGCGGGAGGCGAGCTGACTGTAGAGGTCACCGGGATAACCGCGGTTGGAAGGAATCTGCTCCATCGTGATGGCGACTTCTTTCATCGCGTCGGCAAAGTTGGTCATGTCGGTGAGAAGTACCAGCACCCGGTTATCCTGTAAGGCAAACTGCTCGGCGGTTGCCAGTGCAATGTCCGGGACCAGTGTGCATTCAACCGTCGGGTCGGCAGCGGTGTGTACATAGAGAATGGATCGGGACAGTGCGCCGTTTTCTTCGAGGTAGTCACGGAAATAAAGATAATCGTCGTGCTTGAGACCCATGCCGCCGAGAATAATGATGTCGACTTCGGCCTGCAGCGCGATGCGCGCGAGCAGTTCGTTGTAGGGTTCCCCGGCCACGGAGAAAATCGGCAGCTTCTGCGATTCAACCAGTGTGTTGAACACGTCGATCATCGGAATTCCGGTGCGAACCATGTTGCGCGGAATAATGCGTTTGGCCGGATTAACCGACGGCCCGCCGATCGAAATTTCATTTCCGGAAAGAACCGGGCCGTTGTCACGCGGAACACCGCTGCCGGTGAATATGCGGCCCAACAGGTTTTCGGAGAATGGAATCTGCATGGCGCGCCCGAGAAACCGCACTTTCGAATCGGTGGAAACGCCGCGTCCGCCGGCGAAGACCTGCAGATAGACGCGGTTGCCTTCCAGCCGGATAACCTGCGCCAGCGATGTACTGAATCCGGTTTCAACCTGCGCCAGTTCGCCGTAGATAATTCCTCCGGCGCTGACAACGATAACGTTCCCGGCAATCTGTTCAATGCGGTGATAAACCTTATGCATAATCCGTAACCTCCGCGATCTGATGATTGAGCTGTTCTTCCTGTTTTTTAAATTCGTCCGAGTCGAAGGCCATCTGGTTCCAGTCGCGTGTCGCCTGAGTCAGTTTCTGAAAAAAGCTGCGCGCATCATCTTTATTCTCAAATTTCAACTGAGTGTTCAGCAGGCGGACGATGAAACCGAAGACATGCTTCTGCCGGTCGACCGGAGTGGCGGCATCGACATCATTGAATGCATTCTGCTGCAGATAAACCGAGTCGAGATATTCAGCCTTCAGATAGACCAGGAAGTCATCAATCGAAGTTCCTTCCTCCCCGACGACCTTCATCATCTGCCCCACTTCGTTGCCGTCGTGCAGAAAACGGCGGGCAATTGCCAGCTCATCCTCGTCCACAATGCTCTTGTATTTACTCCAGCTTTCCAGTGGATCGATAGCCGGATAACGACGGGCGTCCGAACGCGCCCGTGAGAGGCCGTGAAATGCGCCGACCACTTTAAGTGTTCCCTGCGTGACCGGCTCCTCGAAGTTTCCGCCGGCGGGAGAGACGTTCCCACCGATTGTGACGGAACCGATCGATCCGTCATTCAGACGGACGACCCCACCGCGTTCGTAGAAGGCGGCAATGACGGATTCGAGATAAGCAGGAAAAGCTTCTTCACCGGGAATTTCCTCGAGACGTCCGGACATTTCGCGCAATGCCTGCGCCCAGCGGGAGGTCGAGTCGGCCAGCAACAGGATGCTCAGGCCCATCTGGCGGTAATATTCCGCAATGGTGACCGCCGTGTAGACCGACGCTTCGCGGGCAGCCACCGGCATGGAGCTGGTGTTGCAGATGATGAGGGTGCGCTCCATCAGGCTTCTGCCGGTTTTGGGGTCGGTCAGCTCCGGAAATTCACGCAGGGTTTCGACCACTTCACCGGCGCGCTCTCCGCAGGCGGCGATGATCACGATGTCGACGTCGGCGTGCCGGCTGGTGATCTGCTGCAGAACGGTCTTGCCGGCGCCGAAAGGACCGGGAACACAGTAGGTTCCGCCGCGCGCGACGGGAAAGAACGTGTCGACAATGCGCTGTGAAGTCGCCAGCGGCTCCGTCGGCCGCAAGCGCTCCGCATAACATTTGATTGGTATTTTCACCGGCCAGACCTGCATCAGTTTCACTTCATACTCGCGGCCTTTGCCGTCGGCAACCACGGCAACCGTGTCTTCGACAGTGAACTCGCCCTCGGGCTCAACCGATTTCACGGTCATGCGGCCCGGCAGATGGAACGGCACCATGATCCGGTGGTTAAAAACTCCTTCGGGAACCTGCCCGACCGCATCCCCTGCGACGACGGTATCCCCCTCGTTCACCGTCGGCGTAAACTTCCATTTAGCCTCACGGGGAAGCGGTTTGATATACTTTCCGCGTTGCAGGAAGAAGCCGCATTCTTCGGCTAATGCCGGCAGCGGATTCTGCAGTCCGTCGAACACCTGCGTCAGCAGGCCGGGGCCCAGCTCCACGGAAAGCAGCGAACCGGTGAACTCCACCTGATCGCCCACTTTAAGACCACCGGTATCTTCGAACACCTGCAGTTCAGCATGGCGGCTGCGGATACGGATCACTTCCGACTTGAGCTGAATTTCACCCAGCTTTGCGAACCCCACTTCATTCTGAATGATCGGTTTTTCGAATTCCACCGTCAATAGGTTTCCGTTTACACCGACAATTTTTCCAAGATTCATAGCTCTGTTCCCCGTTTTAAAAATCAAACAGAAGGCCGCGACGAGCGCGAAGCCTTCAGGGTTGATCCGCCCCTCTCAAAATCAGCCGGGGTATCCCGGCTTTTAAACCCATTTCATGAAAAAAGTTGATAATCAGCCCGACCGGCGTATTCAGTCGTTTCATATAGTTTAACCGCTGTACGTTGTGTTCCGGCAACATTTTTTGAACCGCGTTGAGCGCCTGAATCAAATCTGGGTCGATGCAGACATCCAGTTTCAGCGGTTCATCAAAAACATACCCTTTATATTCAACAGGAACGATCAACTGATTGACCGCAGGTATTCCTTGAATCCTCAACTCTAAACACTTCCCATGGATCGATTCGACCAGCCCGGGCCCTTTATCCCGAGGGGCTTCGATTGCCGCACCAGTTGAGCGACGGCTCCATTGATCTGGTCTCTGGAAGTCCTTATGCATCTTCGTGCTCTTTGCGACCTTCTGTTAAAACCTCTTCAATCAGCTCTTCCACCTTCTGCTGTGCCGCTTTGTCATCCATCCCGGCCCACCGGTCCGCGAGGCGCACCTTAACGGCAAAAGCCAGTACAGCGGGAAAACCGAAGGGATCGCTCAAAGCCAGCTCATCCGCAAGTGCCCAGCGGGCGCGGTCGATTTCCATCTCCTGCTCAAGGGGATTCGGGCGGGTAAATGCGTCCGCCACCATTTTTTCAAGCGTTGCACTGAACCCTTCATACGGGCGCAGAAAGCGGGCGGCATCGATGCTGCGGTTTTTAGCGCGGACGCGGACGACTGCATCGCGCAGCTGCACTTCGCTGTTCCATAATAAAGAGGCGGCGCCCGGTGGCGGTTCCCGGTTTTCAAGCACCGCTTTAACGACGGACATTTCATCATCAGAAAGATGTCCGGCACAGGCAGCAAGGAACCCTGCTGCATCCATCGACGGTTTTTCGCCGAGGTGCAGGTACGGTAACGAGGCAACCAGATACCAGTACTTTTTCATTATTATTTAGCGGATTTCTTTGCAACACGGCCGACAATTTCGGCCAGTTTCGGACGGAGAAAGGCGGTCAGAGCCTCGGCAATGGCCTCTTGTGTAAAGTCGAGATAAACGTGTTCGTCAGCGAAACTGACTTTAAATCCTTTAAGGATTTCATTGTCGACATGCAGTTCAATGCCGTGGATCAGTTTTTTGCGATACCTATCAGTGAAAAACTTTACCAGTTCTTTCTGGTCTTTTTCGCTGATCAGCAGTTCGATACGGGTCTCGCCTTGATGTTCAGCACAGGCGGCCGCCATTTTCACCATCATCTGTTCGAGCACCTCGATCGTCAGAGCCTCTTCGGTGGACGCGGAGATGATATCAGAAATGATATTTTCGATTCCCTGCCCCACGGTGATGAGCACATCGCGCGCGGCCTGCTCCAGAGCGGCGGTACTTCGCTGAGTATAAACTTCCGCGTCGGCTTCTGCTTTGGCGATAATATCTTTCGCTTTGGCTTCGGCATCGCGCACAATCTGTGCCGCCTTTTCTTTGGCCTGTGCAAGAAGTTCAGAGGCCTCCTTTTCGGCTTTTTCGATGCCTTCTTTGCGAATCTGTTCGAGTAACGGTTGCAGTTCTTCAGCCATAATCCACTCCAGTACGGGTTGATCAAAATTAGCTTGGGATTCTAAAGGATATCTGTCGCCCTGCAAGCTCCGGATGCCTAAAAACCTAAAAAATTGCAAAAAAGTCTATGTATTCTTATTTACTGTTTTTATCCAACCTTGTTCATTGAAATGCAAAAGGCCTCATCTTCGACTTCGAGATAACGATCCAGTGTTTCTCCTGTGGCAACCATTGCCCGTTTCAATCCTACACGGCACCCCCAAGGCATCATTGCGAATTCTTCCGCAATCCGTTGACTTTCCGCTTTGATCCGGTCATGAGGCACAACACAATCCACCAGGCCAAGTTCCAGAGCTTCCTCGGCAGTAATCTTTCTCTTTTCCCGCAATAACTTCCAGGCACCTGTTCTTCCGAGAATCCGCGTCAGAAACCACGGCAGCCCGCCTATCGGACTGAACACAGATCGGTTGATCTGATTTATCAAAACGAAATCATCTGCAACAATTCGATAATCACACGCCAGTGCTCCCCCGAACAGAGAAAGCAGCATTTCTCCACTGAGTGAAAAAACAACGAAGGAATCTATGGTAACAAACCGGCGCACTATTCGGTGAGTCGTGTGAACCTCTCTTAGAAAATAATATCTGTATTTTTCAATTTTTTCTTTATTCCACTGCAACCCGTCTGCAGAACAGATTCCGTATTCGGCCATCATTTGATTGAATTTAGTCGGCCCCAGAAGTCCATTATTCAACTGAAAAAGAAGCACGTCAGCCGGATTCTTATCCTGACGGGACAGAAACTGCCAAAGGTTGTGAAGCGATCCCGACTCCATCCCCAGAATCTCCTGCGGCAACCCTTTAACAGTGACATAATAAACCCCGTTTTTTTCTTCGAAATCAAAACATGCCGCCATCGCTTTATCTTTAAGCTTTTGTTCCATATTCATCACACCCTCCTTACTCAGAGTATTAACCGTTATGACGATGAGATCAACTGCCAACCGCCGGCAAGAGCATCGAACTCCGGCTTGGCACCAGCTGATCTTCGAGGATGAGCAGTGAACGACGGCTCTCGAAATCACTCAACCCGTTTTTATGGTCCTCCGCCCGATCCGCGGCAGCCGTGCAGCCTTAACCGCGTTACTCAGCACCTGCATTCTCTGCTGCTCGTTCCTGTATTCGTGTCGGGACATCACAGGTTTCAGACTCGATTAAACAAACGAATCGTCTCAAAAATTTACCGCAGCGTGCTTCTAAGTCAAAAATATCCATGTAAAGGTCAAACTGTTCCATTGGCAAATATACAAGGTCATGGTATGTTTTTACACGTGTTCGCTATTTTGATAAAATATATATCAAAAGATCAATCCGAAAAATTGCAGTGGGCATCCACCGTGTCCGCCGCATCAATCAGACCGGTGTAGAGGAAGTACAATGGAGTATCCGTTTTGAGTAATACAATATTGTCAATGAAGGGTATCGAGAAACGGTTTTCCGGGGTTCACGCACTGAAAGGAGTCCAGTTTGAGCTCTGTGAAGGTGAAATTCACGCCCTTGTCGGGGAGAACGGAGCGGGAAAATCCACGTTGATGAAAGTGCTCACAGGCATCTGCCCGAAAGATTCGGGGGAGATTCTCTATTCAGGAAAACACTTCAATCCAAAAGGACCCAAGGAGGCGCTGGACGCAGGCATCGGAATCATCCATCAGGAATTACAGATGATGGACCATCTCACGGTGGCGCAAAATCTTTTCATTGGCAGAGAGTCGACCAAACATTCCAGTTTTTTTCTCGATGAAAAGGCCCAGAACAGACGGGCAGCCGAGTTGCTGAAGCGGCTGAATATGAATATCGACCCGGAAGAAAAGCTCGGAAGGCTGACCGTCGGTAAGCAGCAGATGGTGGAAATCGCCAAAGCGGTATCTCACAACCTGAACGTGCTGATCCTTGATGAACCTTCCGCCGCACTCACCGAGAAGGAGATTGACGATCTTTTCTCGATCATGCGTGATCTGGCCTCAAAAGGCGTGGCAATGATTTACATTTCTCATCGCCTCGATGAAATCGGCATGATCACGGACCGGGTGACCGTGCTCCGCGACGGGGAATATGTCGGCAGCAGAAATACCTCCGAGCTTAGCAAGAATGAGATCATCAATATGATGGTCGGCCGGGTAATTTATGAACAGCCGAAATCGCACAGCGATGTTCCCCCTGACGCTCCGGTGGCGTTAAAAGTGACCAACCTCCGCGCCGGGCAACTGGTAAAAAACGTCAGCTTTGAACTTCATAAAGGAGAGATTCTGGGTTTCGCCGGTCTGATAGGCGCCGGACGGACGGAAACGATGCGGGCTCTCTACGGAGCCGACAAGTCAGACGGAATTGTGGAAATCAATGGGCAGCGTATACTCATCAACGATCCGATGGATGCCGTAAAGCACGGCATCGGCTATCTTTCAGAAGACCGTAAGCGCTACGGTCTCGCCCTCAACCTTTCAGTAACGGATAATTCAGTGATGGCTTCGTACGAGAATATTTCTAAAGGATTTTTTCTTCCTCTCAAAGAGATCGAGAGTCTCACTTCAGAGTATGTGAAAAAGCTTAAAGTAAAAACCCCTTCGCTGAACCAGTTGGTCAAGAACCTTTCGGGTGGAAATCAGCAGAAGGTAGTTATTGCGAAATGGCTGATCAGAGACAGCTCTGTTCTCATCTTCGACGAGCCGACAAGGGGGATCGACGTCGGGGCAAAAAGCGAGATCTACATGCTGATGAACGAACTGGCCAAGGCGGGCAAATCAATCATTATGATTTCTTCCGAACTGAATGAAGTCTTGCGGATGAGCGACCGAGTTGCCGTTATGTGTGAAGGCAGATTGACCGGCATCATCGATATTCAGGATGCCACTCAGGAGAAAATCATGAGTTTGGCGACCAAACGTGAACAGATAGTAACAGATTAGTACAGGACAGGATAGTATATGACAGATTCTAACAACGAGACCCTGATGCAGCGGATGAAGGCTGTGGGATTGGAGAAATTCCTCGCCCCGGCGGCATTGGTTATATTGTATGTGTTTTTCGGTATCTTCGGCAGGAACTTTTTCTCGTACGCCACGCTGGTCAATATCCTCGACTCGTCGTACTACATCGGGTTCATTGCCATCGGGGTGACGTTTGTCATTATCACTGCGGGAATTGATCTCTCCTGCGGAACCGTTATGATGGCGGCGGCGATCATTGGCGGAACGGCGTTTAAGACATGGGGATGGCCGATGTGGCTCTCTCTGCTGCTGATTCTGTTTGTTGCGACAGCCTTTGGTTTTTTCAACGGCATCCTGGTCGCACGCCTGAAACTGCCTCCTTTTATTGCTACGCTGGGAACAATGATGATTTCTCTGGGGGTAGGATCAATTGTCTCAAATGTCCGCAGTGCCACGTTCCCCCCCCGTGGTGCTGATTCCGGATGGTTTAAAAGCATGTTCAAGCTGATTACGGATAGTAACGCATCGATTCCCACAGGTGCGATCATGCTGTTTGGCGTGGCGATCATCGCCGTTATCATCCTGACTCGAACGAAGATGGGGCGTTATATCTTTGCGGTGGGCAGTAACAAGGAAGCCGCCCGCCTCTCCGGCGTCAACGTGGCGAAGTGGGAAATGATGGCCTATGTCGTCAGCGGGTTCCTGGCCGGAGTCGGCGGGATCGCGTTCGCGGCGGTCTACACCACCGTAATGCCCGCTCAAGGACAGGGCTTTGAACTCTATGCGATTGCGGGGGCTGTTATTGGCGGAACGTCGCTGTCGGGCGGAGTCGGGTCCATCTTCGGAACGCTCATCGGCGTGTTTATCATGAGTGTCCTGCGCTCAGGGCTTCCCTCGATGGACCTGCCGGCCCACTATCAAACATTTTTCACAGGCCTGGTCGTCATCGGGGCGGTTTTGCTTGACATCTATCGGAACAAGGCGGCTTCGGGGGTCAAACTCCTCACCCCTGCCGACACGTATAAAGAGGAAATGCTGGGAAAGATCAAGGCATTGAAGCAGGAACTTGCATCCTCCGATGCCTCACAAAAGCCCGTGTTACATAAAAAAATCGCAGCGCTGAAAGCTGAAATGCGCAAAACTTATGCGCAGATGCGAAAGGAGGAGAAGAAACAGAAGGCCGCACTGAAGGCTGAAGAAAAGGCCTTCACCTCGACGACAAAAAGCCAATAGGCCGTATTTGTATTCTACACGCCCCAGGTCGGCATGACCGTGGGGAAAAAACAGAAGGAGAAATCATATGAAAATTACTAAGAACCTCACAGTTATGCTGCTGGTCCTTGCCGCATCTATGTTTTTAACTCCGATGTCGGCCCAGGCTCGAAAGCCCTACATCGCAGTGGTTTCCAAGGGTGAGCAGCATGACTTCTGGCAACAGGTAAAAAAGGGGGCCGAAGCGGCCGCCAAAGAATATGGTGTCTATATCACTTTCGAAGGTCCTCCTTCCGAAAGCGATGTGCAGACCCAGGTTGAAATGCTGAATAATGCAATAGCTAAGAATCCCGTGGCAATCGCATTGGCCGCATTGAATACCAGCTCCGTACTCGATCAGCTGCAGCAGACGAAGAGAAATGGTATTCCGGTGATCGGCTTCGATTCAGGCGTTCCCCAGGCTCCTGCCGGATCAATCTGGGCCAATGCTTCGACCGACAACTACAACGCTGCCGGATTGGCCGCAAAGAAAATGTTCGCAGTAATAAAAGACAAGATCGAAGCGGCAACCGACACAAACCCTGTGAAAATCATCGTTATGAATCAGGATGCAGCCGGCGAATCTTTGCTGAGTCGCGGAAAAGGCTTCCGCGATACAATGATTAAACTCATCGAAACAAATACTAAGCTGACCAAAGAAGACATCCAGGTCACCGGCAATCCCGGCTATATAGATGTAAACAGCCCGGTTACCGGCAAAAAGGTCATCATTGAAATGGTCGTTCCGGCTTCAGCAGCCATGACGGATGTCTCTGCTGCCGCAACCGCAGCATTGAACAAGGTCGCCAGTGATAATGTATTGGGAATCTTCTGTTCAAACGAAGCAACCGCCAAAGGCCTGCTCGCCGCCACCAACGACGGTGCTACACTGGAAACCAATTACAGAGATCTGGTTGTCATCGGATTTGACGCCGGGGCTGCTCAGAAGAGAGCTGTTCGTAAGGGGTATTTTTTTGGTTCGATCACGCAGGATCCGTACATGATCGGCTACAAAGCCGTCGAACTGGCCTACAAGGCCTACAAAGGTGAAAAAGTCGCGGATGTGGATACCGGTGCCAAGTTCTATGACAAGACCAACATGGATAACGATGACATCAAGGGGCTTCTCTACGATTAACGTATAAATTGGGCACCCGCACTTACGGTGCTCTGAGAATAAACAGCAACAGGAGCTGCGACGTGAAATACGTTTGTCAGTTCCTGTTGTGTGTAGATCATTATCTGTACGGCAGGTTCTTGACTCGATCCATATCTTTTCGGCCGGAAGGGTATGGAGACAAGAATGTTACAAAGATTACACAGTTCCGATCAGGGCATCAGTCCGGTGCCCTTAATCGGAAATAAGGGCAGGTGTTCTGCACGGGGTGGATGTCCTCCCGTTGGGTCCGCTATAAAACGGATAGAAAAACCAACAAAAGAAAGGACATCCACATAATCAAACGTGAGATATTGTCAAATGTTGTGGATGGAGATTTGAGAAGCGGATCCATCTGAACCTTTTTTAGCGGCTGAATCAATTATGCCGTCCTTGACCCTGACTCCTTCGATCAGTTTCAAAATCAACGCATGGCCGTTGATCCTCCGCCAGTGCTTTTCGGCCTG
>JASKKX010000055.1 GCA_030153935.1 Verrucomicrobiota bacterium
TTTACGGCTTGAATGGGCTAAAACTGCGAGATATAGACTCTGCCTATCTCAATGGCTGGCTGGATGAATTAGGCAGAGACACTTCATTACAGGACTGATACCTTTTCCACTGCCGTCAACGAAAAGGTTATAAAATAGGACTGACACCTTTTCTGACACCTTTTCTCGCTGGTTGGCATTATTAAACAGGAAGAATCATCCCTGCTGGAAGATCCTTTTTTAATCGCAGATAGCGTGATTTAACTTTCTGAAATTTTTTCCGAAACCTTGACATGTGCCGAAATTCATTCCCTTGTCTCGTTTGGTATTCAAAATCAAGTTCAAATGCTGGGCGTGGGCCAGTTGGTCTCTGATTCGAATGTACAAACGATATAGGAGTATTAGCCAACAAACTTAAATAATCTATGTTGTCATAAAATTCCAAAATATTCATGGCATCATATTCGGGGTTCGAGGTAACAAAATACTTATTAGTTGAGCACACAGAGTAGACTTTAAAGAAAAATCTAACACCACCGACTAAGTTCGACTCCAACCCTACAACTGGCTCCCTTGAACGATTCATTTTATCATAAATGGGTATACACCCAGCGCCTGCTCCATATAACAAATAATCTATGGTCGTTATGGGGAAAATAGTTCCCGCTATTAAAGGGAATTCCATTCCTCTTTTTTCCAAGTCAAATTTTTCTGATGCGATGTAAATATCAACAGAATTAAACTCAGGTGTTAGCTCAACAATATGATGGTATTTTTTTTCTCGATATTTCGCGGCAGCTGGCTTGGCTACAGTAATTCTACAAACAGGTATGGGAACTATCACATTCTTCAAATTCAAATCAATTATGCGATTGCTAATAGGGTTTCTTGACTTATTTTCCTTTTCCTTTGGCAATAATGTAGGCGACTTGTGGTTAATATTTGAGTTGTGATAGCTTATCTCATGACTCATCTCACCAAAATCATGCGGTTTATACATCTGCCCACCGATCGATTGGTCCAGCTCAAACTTTCGAACCAAGTATTTATTTGATCTCAAGCTGAACTTCAGCTCAACTCGGTCATGATTCCCATGCATGGGAATTATTCGGAAACAGTCACTGTTCCCAAAAGTAATGGCGACACTTTCCATTTTATCTGCCAACAGTTTATTAGGCAGATACGGGCTTTATCTAATTTTTTATTTCACACGTCCCGCCTTGTGTGATAGGCAGAATATATGCCTGAAGAGTACGTGAAAAGAAAAATGTCTGATAAAGAGTCGGCCTTTTGGGCCAGATATGCCGAAAAACTCTGTGAAAAAAGGATTTCCGGTCATAACGGAGAGTGGCACATCCGCCGGGCGCAGCAGTTTGTTTACGGCTTGAATGGGCTAAAACTGCGAGATATAGACTCTGCCTATTTCAATGGCTGGCTGGATGAATTAGGCAGAGACACTTCATTACAGGACTGGCAGGTGGCGCAAGCCATTTCCGCCCTGCGGATTCTGCTGGTTGAAACGGTCGATTTGGAGTGGGCAAAGACGTATGACTGGGAAGGTCGGCTGTCCGCCTGTGAGGATTTGGATGCAACCCATCCAACTCTGGCGCGCGAGGCCAGTCTACGATCAATCTCTGCTCCGGCGGAACGGGTGCCTCTGACGCCGGAGACAACGAAACAACTTCAGCGGATCAAGGAGGTTACACGGGTGCGCGCCATGTCCATCCGTACGGAGCAGACCTATATCGAATGGGCCAGACGTTTTGCCATCTATTGCGGAGGAAGTTTTCCGAAGGAACCGGGGAAGGTACGTGATTTTCTGGAATATCTGGCACTTGTGCGCCAGGTGGCACCCGCGACTCAGGCGCAGGCGCTGAACGCTCTGGTTTTTCTGTACGGACAGGTGCTGGAGATGGATTTGGGTGTTTTGGGGGCTTATCGCCGACCGGTTCGAAAGCAGAGGCTTCCGGTGGTGCTGTCCCGCCCGGAGACGGAGGCCTTACTTAGAGAGTTAACCGGGCGCAACGCTCTGATGGCCTCGCTGCTTTACGGTGCCGGGATGCGTTTGATGGAGTGTGTCCGCTTGCGCGTGAAAGACATTGATTTTGGCAACAGCTACATCAGGGTCGTCGAGGGGAAAGGCGGGAAGGATCGGCGGGTTCCGCTTCCGGAACGGATCGTTCCGGATTTACAGGCCCACCTGAAGAAAATGAAGCAGCAGCATGATGCCGACTTACAGGCCGGGTTCGGACAGGTTTTTCTTCCGGAAGGGGTCGCACGGAAATATCCGAAAGCCGGGCGCGAATGGATCTGGCAATATGTCTTCCCGGCGGCCCGCATCAGCACCGATCCGCGCAGTGGTGTGAAACGCCGGCATCATATCAACGAAAACGGGTTGCAGCGGGCGATTAAGGCCGCAGCACTTAATGCGGGGATTGCCAAGCGGGTGACCTGCCATACCTTGCGCCACTCCTTTGCCACGCACCTGCTCACGGGCGGGGCTGACATTCGTACGGTGCAGGAGCTGCTCGGCCATGCGGATGTGTCCACCACCATGATTTATACGCATGTTCTTGACCGCCCCGGCCTCGCCGGGCGCAGTCCGCTTGATATGCTGTAGTTTTTCCAAACCTTGGAAAAATCGCTGAATCCGTAATCCCGAATTGCCAGAATCCTGAAACGGATGCACTCTGTCCGGCTCAGTAATCCGTTATTCCAGTCTTCCTATGATCGACTTTATCCAGGTGAGCAAACGGTTCGGCGCACAGGAGGTGCTGGACAAGGTGTCGTTCCGCATTAATGCGGGCGAACACGTCGGTGTTGTCGGCCCGAACGGTGCCGGAAAAAGTACGGTTTTCAGCCTGCTCACCGGTGAGCAGTCGGCGGACGGCGGCGATATTGTGCTGCCGAAAAATGTGCGTCTCGGCCACCTGCACCAGCAGCTTCACGCTCACGCGCAGGACGGCTCTCTGCTCAATTATTCCTGCAATGCTGTTCCTGAACTGAAAACCATCACGGCGGAAATTCACCGGCTGGAACACGATCTGCAAACGGCATCCGGCGACGATCAGACGCGCAGGCTGGAACGGCTGGGTGACCTGCAGCACGAGTTTGAGCACCTCGGCGGCTACGACATGAAAGCGCGCGCCGAAGCCGCCTATGAAAAAAAGCAGTGCCGTTGCTGGCTCATCAACTGATACCTGTGCCAGCTGAACTTCTATTATCGTCTAAAATTCCTTGTCGAAGCCCCACATTGATTTTTTTCTCATTTCCGGAGACTTCAAAAATATCGAATCCTGCTTTTTTTTATTCGTCTTAACGATGCTGACTCGACTGAAAACCAATGGATTCATAAAGGGTGAAATGTGTTTAAAAACTAAATAATCTCTATAAACAAAAACCGACACCAAACCATTAAGTTGCACGCCTTCTAGATAAACGCTTGAAAACCTCCTGATATTCACGGATTTTCCCAAATCGGCTTTTAAACAAAAATGCCTCTCCAATCGTTTCCATTGACCAAGTGGAACAAAGAATAAAATATAAACAGCAACGGTCGCAATAAGTAAATTTACGAGTAAGCTCATTTCACAAATCCATTCTGCGTCACAAAATCTATGGCCTTGTCAAAAATATAGAACCCAATATCAAGCAGGGTCGGCATCGATCACTCTAAGTGATTCAGACCGTCTTGTATGTGGCGAGACCACTCATCTTCAACTTTCTTGAAGTAGCGATGAACGCTAATCGCTGAACACACTCCCTGAATCCAAAAAAATACAAAAGAAAGAGGAAGCAATACGACTCCCAAGACTAGGCGTAGTCCACCTCCAACAGTAGCCATCAGTAAAAAAATAAACCCAACACCAATGGTCATCACTCCCATGGCAGTAAAGTTATAGACAACATTCCATTCATTGCCGCATCGTTGTATATAAATTGCCGGTCGTCCTGAACGAGATTTTGAGACAAGCATAAATGTATCCATATCATCATTTCGCAAAACAGGAGCATATTTTATGAGTTCGTCTGGCCAGGAACCTGCTTTTTTAAAGAGCAACTCTTCTGAAAAAGTTTCTCCCATCCAATACCTTTTAGATACGCTGAACAGCCTCATTTCTTTTCCGATTTAGCGAGTTGATCAAGCTCGATTTCTCCCAATTCTTTATCAATTTTTTTAATTTTATTGCCAATTGAAGCTCCTGTAAAAAAGCATAAGCACAATATGACTATCAGGGAAAATAATCCACGTTTAATATCTGTTTGGCACCCCAAAACTGCTATCGCCAAAGCAACAATTCCTATAATAGATGTTATTCCATAATCATATGTTACTTCTAGCTTGTCATCATGCCCACCAATATGGCCATGAACAGTAGGAGTAATCCCCCTAAACTTTGGGCGCACATCGAATAAACGTCGCTCTCGATCAACATCACATGAAATCTGGCAGAAATCTGCCATAGTGGAGCATACTCTATTGGTAACATTTTCAAATAAAACGAAGTTACCGCCGGGGCGGATATCGTAAGTTTTTTTATGCCTAAAGAGGATATTCAGTTGCATATTCGTTTTTTTCGTTTCTCATCTATTTCGATGCTACTTTACTGGTATCCCATAATTAACAGACGGACTTCCCTTGCTTGACTCTGTTGAATCTGACCAGACATCATAATAAACTTTATGATAGCTGGCACCGACACCTTCGCTAGCACCTCCAACCACAACTCCCCGCCAAGAGTCATCCCAATAAACGCCCCCGGTTACTCCATCTATTGACACACTGGCCTCATTAAAGAACCCATTAAAATCACTGGCAGAAGGATTTTCTTTATGAATATTCCAGCCAACTCCGACAGTGACCGAACCTGACAACAAACCGGAAATTGCTGCACCGACCCCTTTTGTTGAGTATACGGCAGCTTTTTGACCAGAGCCTGTTGGAATTACGGCTCCCATTCCCATTTCTCCACTAATCCCAGCATTAGCTGTTGCTCTCACATCAACAGTTGAAACATCAGGCATACAACCAGCTAAAGCACCCATAGTCAGATAAGAAGCTCTAGCAAGAGTATTATCTGTCGCCACAGCTTGGTCTGCCCAATAGCCGACAGAGGAATGATATAGACCTAGATAGTCAACAAACGCCAGAGGATTGAGATTCCCGTACGCATAGAGATTTGCGCCGCCATCGATGCCCATCGGATCGTCGGAGATGAAGCGGCGCTGTTCCGCAGAATAGGCACGATGCAACGTCAAATGGAGGTCAGGAACAGGGTCATGATAAACGCCATATCCGCCGAGCCAGCCGAACGGAATTTGTGTTGCTCCTGTCCGGCTGAGCAGTTGACCGTAGGGGGAATAGGCAAACTGGTCGGTGACGGCACCACTTCCGTCTGTCAGAGCCTGAGTGGAACCCAACTCGTCCTGATGGTAATACCGAATCGTTCCATCTGATTCAATGTGTGCCAACAGCCGGAAACCTGCCCAAACGTACCACCGCGTTACAGTGCCGGAGGCATCGGTTTCAGCAAGTGGGCGTTTCAAACTATCTGCATAGTTGATTACAAACCAATTGGTTGCACTGCCGGAAATGCGCCCGATGCGAACACCCGAGCCATCATACAGGTATTCTGTGCTTCCGGCGCTGGCCAGCCGGTTGTCATAGTCCCACGCATAGGCCAGATTGCTCGAATTTGTCAGGTTGCCGTTCGGATCGTACTCGTACTCATCCGCTCCGGCAGACAGCAACTGATCGGCATCATTGTGTGTACGGGTTTGGCGCAGCCCGTTCGTAAAGGAAGGCACGATCCCGGCGTAAATATCCTCCCGTGTTTTGAACCCGCGCAGATCACGGGCAATGGCGTGATTCAAAACGGTTCCATGAATATAGTTGGTAACGCGGCTTTCCGCATCATAACCAACGGTTACGTTGATTCCATTCGGATAGGAGATGCCGGTGAGTCGCGACGCGCCATCGTACCCAAATGAAAAGGCATATGTTCCGTTTGTATTTTGAGCGGAAACGGATGCCAGCCGATTTTCTTCATCATACGAGTAGCCAACAATAAGTCCGCCCGGATAAACAATATTTGTTCGGTTGCCGTTCAAGTCGTACGAATTTTGAACCGCAAAATTCACAGAGGACACAGATTGGGTTGAGGCAGCAAGTCGGTTCATCAAATCGTAAGAAAATAAAACCTGTGCATTTTGATTGGAGGATAAAACCCGATTCCCATTCGAATCGTACTCAAAAGCGGCAGTGGAGGCATCAGGGTAGTCAATCGAAACCATTCGGTTCATCTCGTCAAAAACATATCCGGTCGAGCGGTTCATCGAATCAATGCGGTTGGTCATGTTGCCGTTTGCGTCATATGCAAACTGGGTCACCTTCCCAATGGCGTTGGTGATGGCTGTTATGCGGCCCTGTGCATTCATTCCGAATGAGATTACCTTGCCTTCGGCATTGGTAAAGGATGTTCGGTAGCCGAGAGCGTTGTAGCCGGTTTGTTCCTCCGCACCGGATGGGCGGATGGCAGCGGTTTTGCGTCCGAGGGCATCATATTCGCTTTCCCAAAGCTTGGAAGCGGCATCCAGACGGTTGGTCATTCTCCCGAGGAAGTCGTACCGGAATTGCTGATTAGCGAGTGGTGATTGCCGATTGAGCGGGCGGTTGAATTCGTCAAAGGCGGATCGAGTCCAGAGATTGAGCCTGCCGGGATCAACCACAGAGTTGGTGATGTTGCCGATAGGATCGTAATCGAACTGCTGATTGTTGAGTGCTGATTGTTGATTGGTGGTGCGCCCGATGGAATCAAGCTGATAGGTCGTTGTGTTGCCGCGCTGATCAGTGGTTGCAATTAACCGGTCTGCCACATCGTAAGTGTTGCTGATGGTTCCGCCGTCGGGATAATGGATGCTCTGCAATTTATAGGCCTTGTTCCAGACGTTGGAAACGGTCTGTCCCCGGGCGTCGGTGACCGTTTTTAACAGGCCATTGTTCCAATAGGAATTACTGACGGATGAGCCGTCGGCGTACAGAACAGACTGCTGAAGACCCCGTGCATCGTATGCGAAGTCGGTTTCTTTATTTTCGGCATCCTTCTGTTTAACGAGCTCTCCTCTGGCGTTGTAATCCAGATCAACCGTTCCGGCATCGGTGGAGGTGACGGTGTCGGGGTTGCCGTACGCATCGTAGGTGTATTCGGTAACCCGCCCGCCAGCTTCCGTTTTCTTTTTCAGCAGCCCATCGGGCCGGTATTCCAAGGCTGTTTGATGGCTGAGCGCATCCACGGTGTTGGTGAGATGATGTTCGGTATCATACCCGTACCGGGTCACATCTCCGAGCGCATTGGTTACGGCAACGAGATGATTCAGTTCATCGTAGCCGAAGAAGGTTTCACGGGGCAGATCGCTGAAAAAGGCTTCCATGGTGCGCGTCAGATTGAACCGGTTGTCGTGTATGTACAGGTTCCAATTGTCATTCAGGTCGCTGTCATAGCTGATCAGTCCTTCGACATCATAGCCGATATACGTCCGGATTCCCAAGGCATTCTCTGTGCCGAGACTGCGCCCGTCGTCGTCAAACCAGTGAACCGTCCGGTTGCCGTACGGATCTTCTTCGACCGCCTGATTGCCGCCGATTGAGAATTTCCAGGTGTTGGAGGTGGCGGAAACCTGCTGGGTTATGCAGCCCAGTGAGTCATAGGAGTTCCGAATCGTGACGATGCCTTCAGGGTCGCGGGCGGCGGTCAGCAGGTTGTTTGTATTGTATTCGTAAGACCAGTTGAATCCGGCGGCATCGGTGGTGTCGGTCAGGTTGCCGTCTGAGTCATAGTCGAATGAGACCTGCCGTCCGGTGGAGTCGGAAACGGTATCGAGCAGATTGGACGCATTGTAACTGAAACTGAGGCTGCGACCGAGGGCATCAGTGGCTGATTGGAGTTTTCCGGCGCTGTAGGCAAAAGAAAGCGTGTTGCTGTCGGCATCCCTCCATGTTTCAAGAAATCCGTTGGTGTTGAAGGTGTAGGCCGTGCCGAAACGCTCTTCGAGCACAAAGCGGCCGTTTTCTTTGCGCAGTTCGGCGGTTTCTCCCGGCAGGGGCACATAGGAACCGTCTTCCAGTTCGGTATAAACCAGATTGCGCGAACCGAACTGGAGCACAGCACGCCGGTCGGTCAGCTGATCCATTCCCCATTTTGTGACCAGAATACTCATGGGGCGCTGAACACTGTCGGTTTCATTGGTCATCAGGTCTTTTGCGACCGTGAGCTGCACCAGCGCGGAGGCGGTGTCAATGGCCCGGTCGCTGCCCAGCGCTTCCGATCCCTGACTGACTTCCAGTGCCCGGATTTCAAGGTTATGCCGCCAGCCGTTGCCCAGAACCCCCTGCGTCGCATTGTCGGCACTGTTGTAATGACGGGCAAACCGCAGTCCCAGAGGCGCACCATTGCCCAACGCGAGGTCGGTATGATCCACAATGTAGTCGCCGGTGAAGAGATTGACCGGTTCATCGCTGAATGTGTAAGAGACGTTGGCAACATCGTTGTTGGCGACGCTGAGGCCCTGATTTTCTTCGACAGCCGGAACGGAAAAACTGCTGCCCGACGCATTGTAGCCGCCGTCATAGCCGCCGGCGATGGCCATCAGGACGGAGGCCGGACTTTCCATGGCGTATCCGATACCAGTCCAGTTGGAGAGCGTGATGTCTGCGTTTTCCGGGATATAACCCGTCGCTCCGTCGTTAATCTCGGTCTGTATCGCTGATTTTTCGGCCGTTGAATAGTTCTGCAGCTGTTCCTGTACGGAACTCCAGTTGTTGCTGTGAATATAGAATATTTTCTTGCTGTTTTCATTGCAGATCTGCAGCAGCTTGATGGTGGATACGGCCGGATTTTCCGATCCCTGATTCTGTTCCAGAACCCCGTGTTCCAGCGAACTGTCGATGAAGGTTCCCAATGAAAATGCGGTATTTTTATTCAGGGTATTGCCTGTTTTTGATGAACACGAGGTCCACAGGCCGGGGAGATCAATAAAATAACCGTTTGTGGTGCTTGCGAGGATTCCGAGAAAACAACGGTCATCTTCGACACAGTCCATGACCGCCCCGACCAGTCGCTGATACTTGTCGTGCTGGTTAAGATAGCTGTCGGCGACCAGTTGAAGCGCTCCGGCCAGAACCGCTTCACTGTTCACAGACTTCGTTTGGCGGTCCCGGGTGAACTGCCTGCGATGCACGGCCTGAACTTTTTCCGAGGTGGTTTCGAAATCGTGAATCAGAACATAGGTTGATCCGCTGATTAACCGCATGTCTACGGAGTTGGTTACATTGGCAATATTGGAGGCGCTTCCATCCCGTAAAACGGGACGGATCGCCGATATGTTTAAAGCGTTTGCAGACCCCGCCGTTGTGCCTGTGCCCCGTGCGATTTCTTCCCCGTCCAGGCTTAGAAAAGGACGGTTGCCGTCCGCACCGTCATAAAGTATGGATAATCTTCGACCGGCAACTTCCCATGCGTTCAGTGAAACATTGATTCCCCGGTGCTGCACATTGATTTTCGTATGGCAGTTTTCAGGGATATTGTCCCAATAATCCAGATAAAGAGAGAAAACCCCCTGAGAATACGGAGGCACGCTTCCCTGATAAGCTGTGGACTCCTGCGGAACAATCGTCCGGATTCCGAGCGCTTCATACGCGGCGGTATAGGCGGTTCCGGTTCTGAAATAGTCATTCAGGTTTTCCCGGCAGATGTTCAGTGCGCTGCGAATATTGGGTTCATTCAGGTTTTTGACGTAGTTGGCATCATAAGAAGCGCCGTTCAGTGCTGTGTTTGTAAATGAACTGAAATTATACTGCATGGCCGTTTTAAGGTTTGCCGGAGTATGGGAATCGTATCCCTTGAACGCCGGATCAAAGGTCTGCCAGACTCCGTCAATCCGGCACTCGACCCACACCCGCAGAAAGGCACCGCTGTAAGCGTCCCAGGAGTAGTACACCTGATCCCGTTTCACCCTCATATCATCCCATGCGGCGAAAGTGTCCATATCGAACTGATACAGCAACTCGTTATCATAGTACAATACCAGCCCCTTAACATAGCGGGTGGTATAACCGGCGGCTCTCAACAGAGAGGACAGCAAAACCGCCTGATCCCAGTCGCTTCCCCGTCCGGCGAGAAGACAACCCCGGGCATCCAGATAAACCCCGACCCGTGGAATGTATTCAATGTTGTCCCGTACATAATCCAGTATGTTCAACGGGTCGTTTCCGAGAGCTTCAGCCAGTGCCCGGATTTCAGGTGTAATGGTGGTTTCATTGCTGGTTGCAACCGATCCGGCAGAGGTGCTCTCAAGAAGGACCATTTGGTCCTCCAGAGTTTTAGGCTGCTCTTTTCCGATTAAGGGAATTCCTTCCAGATTGAGATTTGTTGAAATCAAGCCGCTGCCTTCGTCCAATCGCCATTCCGCGAACGAAAAGGCTGTTGCCAAACTGAGAATTCCCGTTATAAAAACCGTTTTTTTACTCATTGACATTCCTCTTATTCGTCAATTCGTGAAAATATCCAGATGGGCCACATTATGTGCCGGCGTCAGTGAATAAAGTTCCGACGAGGCATTGTTTAAATGCGATTCGGTCAGCCGCCCGTCGTCGTCATACCGGAACACCAAACTGCCGGTTGCGCCGGTCGGCGGAGTCACATTGACAATCTGCGGGTGGGTTCTGCCGGTGTATTCGGCCAGATTGTTTGCGCCGTCACCGTCCGCATCACCGGCGGGGTCCTCGGTCAGCGGGTCAAGACCTCCCGCAACCTCCCAGCCATCGGGCATGCCGTCGCTGTCGCTGTCCTCCGCATCCGGCTCCGTGCCCAGTGCATATTCCTCTACATTACTCAGTCCATCCGAATCCAAATCCAGCGCACCGTCTGAATCCAGCAATGGATTCAATCCGTAGGCTGCTTCCCAGCCGTCTCCCATCGCGTCCCCATCCGTATCGAAAAGCCCCGGATCGGTCTTGTAGATATACTGTTCTCTGTCGTCCGCAAGCACATCGCCGTCTGTATCCTGCTCGGCATCCCCCGGTGCATAGAAACCCGCTGTGTAATTGGTGGACTCCAGATCGGTGATCACCAGTGCCGTCAGTCCGGTCACCGGCTCGTCAGCCACCATAAAGACCCAGTCTGTCATGTTGGTGGAAAAGTACACATCCACTTGATGGGTGAAGTTCGACGGCCAGCTCAACTCTACCTGGATCGGCCACGCGGTTTGAATAGCCAGCATCAATCCGTTTGTGGCCGTCATCCCGGAAGCTCCGGAACAAACCGTCAGCAAAGCACAAAAAACGCCCCGAATCGTATTCATGCGCACACCCTTCCTGAATCTAACCCCCGTCCGGAAAAATCTCTTTTTTGGACACGTGGATTATTCAGGAATTCCGTACGGAAACGCCAGAATTGTCTCGTTTAAAGTCTGCTTGAGAATTATTTTGCCGCGATGCGGCGGATGTTTGCGCTCCATATAATGTTACAGCGTTTTTTCAATACTGCGGATCAAACGGCAGGCAGAAACGGCCCCGGGTTTTAAATCACCTGCGACCGGCTTACGTCATGCCGCGCCGGTTCCTGCGGGCTTCTCCCCCCCTCCGGAGGGAGAGAAAAAATCATTCCGGCAGCTTGCTCCCTCATAGATCTTTCCCGGTATTGCATCCTCACGTGACTGGCGAGGCCGCTCGGCATGATAAAGCGGGATCTCTGTTCACATGATTTCAAGTGGATATCATCCTGTTTGATATTCCGCCGCCGCCCTCAGACTTTGGAATGCATTCCGAAACCCGGCCTGAAATGTACGAACCTGACAAGTTTGAGCAGAAACTGTAATCCGAAATCATACCAAAACAGTGCCTCGAAATGTCGATTTAAGACAAAATGTATCATTCAGGGCATTTTGAAATGGAAATAACCGCATGAAGCCGGCCGATTTACAGTAAAACGGTACTGTTTCTGAGTTAAAAAGTGTAAGGAAAACAGTCAAAACACACTTTGAGAAAGAAAGAAACTGCAGAAAACAGGGTTTTTGGAGAGTCCTGAGACCGGACCGGACCGGACCCTTTTACCTGTCTCCATCCTTCACGTAAACTCTCATCCCATCAAACGGGGAATCAAGGGCTCTGCGGTCATTTACCTTGAGCTTCTGAGACACCGACCGGCTCTTCCCGCTTCAGTTTCCGCAGGACAGCTTCCAGATCCTGCCGGAGGGTGCGGTCCGTTATGCCTTGTCCGGCCAGTCCTTTTCTGAGAATCATCCAGACGGTCAGAACCAGTGCCCCCGGGAAAATCAGGCAGTCAAACAGGACCCCGGCGCAGAACCGGATTCCCTTATCAAACAGCCGGAGACTCAATGAGCTGCACCAGGCACCTATCTCTCTGAGTTTACGGGTCAAAGCCAGCTTATCCCTGAGCTTCTCATCCGGCGGGAAAAGCCGTTCATTCATGCTCTCTGAAGAAGTTTCCTGCTGAAGATCCTCAAAGGCCTGCATTCCCTCGGCAATGGCAGGCTGGGTGATTTTGTATGAGAGAAACCGGGCGGCACCCACGGTGAGAGGCAGCGCGATATAGATGCCGACGGTACAAAGCAGGAAGAACCGGAATACACGCCGGAAGATGCCGGAGAGCATCCATGCATTCCTGTTCCGGTTTCTGACGGCCAGGACAGCCGCTCCGCTGACAAACGCGATCATCATGACCGGCGGACCGAATGCCGCAATCTGCTGCAGGATGACCCGTACAAGAAACAGGATTGCGCTGCTGAAAAAGGTGATCTTCCACGCCATATCAATGAAGTCGTAGATCGACTGCACCGCATCTCCCAGCTGAACATCCGCCGTAACGCCGGCTTCCACGCCCACAGTGGATCCTTCGATCACAGCCACGCCGGCTTTAACGGCCGAAAGGGAACCGAACGCAACGCCTGACTTTTTCAACGAGCCGGAGAGGTACTCATCGTTCGCATCAACCATCTGCTGCACCCCCATGACGTTGACAATCCTGCCGGTTATACAGGCTGCCCCGATGGAAATCCCGAGAAGCACAACGGCAAAAAGAAACGGTCTTCCGGAAAGTCTGCGGATTGCATCCTTCCCCCGCTGGATCAGCATCATTGTCGCCCCCTTATGTTTATGAAAAGATGAACCATTGTAGTGTGTAGAAAATATTGCACCATCATGGTGTGCTGTCAAGTATGCGAAAGCCTGATGCTAAAACAGTGCGCAGACAACTGGGGGAAATGATCCGGTCTTATCGGGTTGAACTGGGAATCAGCCAGGAAAAGCTGGCTGAGCTGGTCGATGTTCACCGCAACTATGTGGGAAAGATCGAGCGGGGTGAACAGAACATCACGATCAACAGCCTCTGCCGGTTTGCGGAGGTCTTTAAGCGGTCTCTTTCGGAGATGATGGCCGACGCGGGATTGTAATGCTGAAAAGAAAAGTCTTTCCGGGTATCTTTTCCCGTTTCTGCCATTGCATTTTGCTACACCAACCGGCATAAATATGCTACATATCCTGAGCAGAGAGACTGCCGGGATTTATGAAAATAAAATTCGGTGCAAGTTGTTTGTGACAAAATAGTAATGGATTATTCAGACGGGTGTTTTTAAGGGGTGCCTCACTGAATCCCGTCTCCCGCTCCATCTTTCCCTGAACCGGACTTTTCAGATCGAAGAGATGTTTTGAACTTCACGCAGACCAATCTAAAATCCGGAATTTTTCAAATCGGAGTGGACAACCTGTTTTTTTCGTTTATGGTATCTGCTCCCTTTACGGAACGGTGGGGTACCGAAGCGGTCAAACGGGGCAGACTGTAAATCTGCTGGCTCAGCCTTCGAAGGTTCGAATCCTTCCCCCACCACCAGTTACCGGGTTCTTCCCGAAGGCCACGGCAGAACCTTTTTCTATCAGGTGTACAACACGATCTCACGCAATATGTAATTGTTAAAATTCAGATTATTTTTTCCCCTGTCGCAGACAACATCCCCAGAGTCTTTAAAAAAAATGATTTGTCTCTTCATATATCAACTTCTGCGATGATCTTTTTTGGTTGCCTTGCAGATCAACGCACAGTAACTTCTTTCTTCATTTTTGATGGACGCGTAGCTCAGTTGGTAGAGCAGCTGACTCTTAATCAGCGGGTCCAGGGTTCGAGCCCCTGCGCGTCTACCATTTCTCTTATGATTTCTGCGGAAATAATAATTATCGGCGGCGGCGCTGCGGGCATGTTCGCCGCGGCTGTCTGTGCAGAAGCCGCGCCGGATCTGAAGATCCTTATTCTCGAAAAAGGACCGCGTCCGCTGGCGAAAGTCCGCATTTCCGGAGGGAAACGCTGCAACCTGACGCACACCTGTCCCGATATACGGACCTTTATTCAAAACTATCCGCGCGGCGGACGCGAACTGATCGGCCCGTTTCACCGCTTTGGTCCGGTTGAAACCATGGAGTGGTTCGAAGCACATGGCGTTCCGCTGGAACCGCTGGCTGACGGCTGCGTCTTCCCGCGTTCCGACACGTCGGAGGACATCATTAATGCGCTGCTTTATACGGTCGGCCGTGGAAATGTTGAAATCAGAACGCACGCCGAAGTTTCCAGGATTGGGAAGAATGAATCCGGGTTTGAACTCGAATTTGCCGATGGCAGCCAGGCGGCCTGCAGCAAGCTTTTGGCAGCGACCGGCGGCGGGATCTTTATTGAAGGGCTGGGCCACACGGTGGAACCATGTGTGCCGTCGCTTTTCACGTTCAACACGTCAGATAAAGAATTTACGGCCTTAGCCGGCATTGTCGTCGAGCAGGTCTGTGTCAGCGCTTCGAGGCTGAAAGAGAACGGGGCGCTGCTGATCACCCACAGCGGAGTCAGCGGCCCGGCGGTTTTGCGGCTCTCTTCATTCGGTGCACGCATCCTGGCCGAAAAGAAATACAGCTTTGAGATGAAGATCAACTGGCTTCCGGCGCAGAGTGAAGAACAGATTTTCCAAACCCTGGAGAGGTTTCGTGCCGCTTCGCCGAACAAGCGGGTCGGCACATGGTCGCCGGTCGGCCTTTCTTCCAGACTTTGGAAGCTTTTAGTCGCCCGTGCCGGTGTGGACGGGACCCGCGAGTGGGGAACCTGTCCCCTGAAGTCACTGCGACGCATTGCCGCCCGGGTGAGCAGCTTCCCTCTCCCTGTCACCGGAAAGAACCGGCACCGCGATGAATTTGTCACCTGCGGCGGCATTCGGCGGAACGAGGTGGATTTCCGGACCATGGAAAGTCGCCTCTGCCCCGGCCTCTATTTTGCCGGGGAGGTGCTCGACATCGATGGAGTGACCGGCGGCTTCAACCTGCAGGCGGCGTGGACAACCGGCTGCGTGGCGGCCCGCTCGCTGCTGCAGTGAGCCTGCCCCGTCCGGGGGAACCGAACGCGGACAGCTCTTGACCGACGGGTTGTCCGCGCGATGGCACGGTCACTTCCAGTATTTCTCCATGCGGCGGCGCAGCGAACGTGTGTAGGCCTCCCAGTCGGTGATCGGTTCGCGGGCCACGCCCTCGTCGCAGGCGGCGCGGGCCACGGCCGCGGCTTCGCGCTCGATCACGCGCGGGTCGAAGGGTTTGGGCACGATGTAGCCGGGGCCGAAGGTGAACTCCTGTCCTCCGTAGGCGGCTTTGACGATCTCCGGCACCGGCTCCCTGGCCAGCGCGGCCAGGGAGAGCGCCGCAGCCATTTTCATCCCCTCGGTGATCC